>NZ_JBAEER010000098.1:0-5238 GCF_056207615.1 Candidatus Cryptobacteroides sp.
TGCATTTAACAGCACAAAGAACTAAATTTGTTACCAGCACTTTCAAGGACTGACCTTACACGACCACTACGACCATGGACGCAACCAACCTCTTCCCTCAAGCAATTTCCCCTACTGCCTATCAGTTAGGCCTGTACGGCAGAACTCCCGTGAGCTATTTCCACGGACTTCCTCAGATATCCGTCCCCCTCACAGAGGTGCGAGGCAGAGGATTTACACTTCCGGTGTCATTGAGCTACCACGGAGGCGGTATCAAGCCGGAGCAGCATCCCGGATGGGTCGGACTCGGATGGAGTCTCCATGCCGGAGGATGCATCACGAGGGTGATCCACGGGATTAAGGACGAAATGGTCAAGAGGGAATACGACTCATACCATAGTTACCCCTGTCCTAGGAATCCTGGATACCTCCACCATATGTCAGAACTTCAGTCTTCGGTCCCTTGGTCAGAATCCCTTCTTTATGAGAAGATGAGCAAGGTTGGTATTGACTATGAGCCAGACGAATACATCGTAAGCGCTCCAGGAATATCTGCAAGCTTTGTGATCGTAGGCGAGCATGAGATCAGGGTCATCTCGCGTGACGAGTCGGCAATCACACTGGAATGCTTCGAATTGGCTGACGACAATTACAGGGCTGAACTCAACTTGTACCCTGGCATGGGATACGACGAGATCAAGGCAAAGAGATTCTGCTACATTAGAAAGATAGTGCTTAAGGACCAGCATGGCAACAGGTATGTCTTCGGTGGAACAGATGACGCCATAGAGTATTCCATCACCCAGCACCCGATTTTCGCCCCAAACTCGCCCACGATTGTTAACACCAGGAACTGGGATGCTGTCGCGACTGCCAACACTTGGATGCTTACTCGTCTGGAACGAGCTGACGGAGAGGTCTTCGTCTTCAGCTATTCCAGGGATGGTGTCCCCATAGTGCTACGCGACAACCATTGCGGTTGGCAGTATTCAGGAGACAACAGCTCCCCCAGACCACTGAGAACTTACTGGCCCCTGCCATGGGATATGCACGACACGTACGAGGCTATGAAACACGAATTCAAGGCGAATCTGAATTTCCACTTCCTGATGCCATCATATCTCTGCAGCATCGAATGCACCCTTTCTGGAGACCACCTCGATTTCGTGAGAGAGCGAACGACGGAGCTGGGATACGATTTCGGACGGGACGATTTCGAGAACGACTTCTCGACATATGTGGCAGACCTTACGGAAGCCAGGCCAAGCCCGAACCTCTCATACGCCGAATTCCGAAGCAGGGATTACTATTGCAAGCTGGTCAGAATCGTCGGAGAGTGCAGAGACGTCAGGCTCAGCTATCGGGAATCGGACTCGGAAAGGCTTAAACTCACGGATGTGCACATCGTGAACCCAGCTGAGGGACAGACATCAGAGGGAGCCTACTCATTCACTTATAATGCCACACCTCTACCTAGATATAATTCGAGGGAGACGGACAGATGGGGTTATTACAACGGTCACTGCTACGAATCGCTCCTCGAGCACTTCGGGCACGGACTGGACAGCGACAGAAGCCCGTCGGCAGAGCACATGGCCGCGGAAATGCTCATCCAGGTCCATTATCCCACAGGAGGATGGACTGACTTTGAATGGGAGCCACACAGCTACGCAACCACGGTCTTACCTCCGGCATTCCTTGTTGAAACCATGGAGACACCGCGCATGGCCGGAGGACTGAGGATAAAGTCCATCACCGACCACCACGCCGCAGACGGAGATGGTATTACACGTATATTCAGCTATGAGGAGTCCGGAATTTCAAAGGGAGTCCTCAGCGACAAGGGGCGGTCCGAGGCGTCCGGGATTTACAGTTTCATGTTATTCTCGGACATATTGACCGGCCATTTCTCCATGTACAGCGAGTTGCCGATTCTGCCGCTGTCCGAGACTGACGGTAGTCATGTCACGTACAGCCTCGTGCGAGAAGTGTTTCAGGACGGGGGATACGTCGAATATCGTTATCTGAACCACGAGAATCCGCTTCACAGGGACAGTATGTCTGACATCATGCTTGGCAACGGTACCGAGTCCCCACTTTATGGGAAAATAGTTTCAGCCGCGATTTCCCGTGGGCTCCTGTGGAACAAGAAGCTATGCAACCGGGACGGCATCATACTGACAGAAGAGACGCTGGAATACGATTCACCACACAGTATGAGCTACGCAACCGCTGCGAAAGACATCTACTCCGATGACGCACTGCTCTTCCTGTCTTATTCACAGGTCCCTTGCGGATATCCGTCCCTCAGGTCGCGCGTGGTCACGGAGCGATGCGACGATGGCAGCCTCATCGTGGACAGCTACGAATACACATATAACCCTGACCGTCTCATGACCGCAGAGACACACCGGAGAAGCAGCCGCGGAGCGTCACCCGAAACGATGTCGGAGGAGACGAGATACTTCTATCCAGCAGACAGGCCGGGACCTGACCACGACGACATGGTGTCGGAAGGATTTAGAGGGCTTGTCTTAGGTATCGCCAGGCTGCGCGACGGATTGGTCGTCGACGCGCAGGAGCGCGAACACGTGATAAGATACATCCCTGCGCTCCCCTCTGAGAGGACTGTCGTCATCGTAGGACTCGCGATGCGGCCGGTATGGCTTGCGTGCAGGTCATACTCGGCAAGAATTGACAGTCCGGTTACAATAGACAGATACGCCGACTCCCCGATGTCATACATGCAGTCCACGCCGGACATCGAGGTGAAGGGATTCGACGGGCACGCATCGCCGCTCTTCGCCGGGATGAAGGACGGCAGCGCATCGGAGATGGCCTGGAGCCTGCGTCACGGGGAGCCGTGCATGTCCATACGCACGGCCGACCGGGTCATACCACCAGGCGTCTCCTCCACAAGACACCAGATTCTCGTCAACTATCAGGATATCGTCTCCAAGGACTTCGTAACGGACGCACCGTCGACTTTCCGATGCGACATGACACCCGATTACGGATACGCGCTCCACGCAATGGTGACGATTGACGGCACGACATACCACCTGGCACAATGGTCCCGTCCCGAGGCGCCCGATGCCATATGGCAGTCTCTCATCAGCTTGTACCAGGCCAGCCTCAGCCTGCCGATTGATTCCGGAAGGCACACGATGTCCGTGCGTCTTCTCGACTGGCGCGGAACGAGCGGATCATCCGAGGCCGTCGGCGGGTCTGTCGTTGTGACCCATGCTACCGCTGCCACATATTCACCGGAATCATTCTTCGTCGACCTCGACGTCGAGAGCGAGTCCGGAGAGGGTTTCCACTGCGGACATGGCCATGAAGGTCCGCTGACCGTGGACAGGAGCATCCCGTCGGGCAGGGCCTACATTCTCGACTACATGGAAAGGCAGGCTGGTGGAGAATGGCACTACGTGAGGACAGCCTATAACGGAGGGAACGTCACCATCGGAGGCACCGGCAGGACGGTGAGCAACGTGAGGATATATCCTGAAGGCTCGATGCCTGAATCATACAGCTACAGGGAATTCGTCGGAATGACGGCGAAGACCGACGCGAGAGGAGTGATCGAGTCCTACGGATACGACGCACTCGGAAGGCTCAGCGAAGTCCGCGACAATGACGGCAACATCCTGAGCGGAAGCAGCTACACCCTCGCCACCGCCGGAGGAGGCTCCGGGACCGACAATGTCGTCGAGTCACGGCTGTTCACCTCGGAGAACGGAGGCTCGTCGAGACTCACCGTATCCCACATGGACGGGCTCGGCCGTCCGGTGCAGGAAGTAATCGTCGACGGAGGAGGAGAAGGCCGGGACATCATCACCAGAAAGGAATATGACAATGTCGGCAGGGAACTCAGGAACCACATCCCGACCCCTTCCGACGCTGCCCTTGACGATACTGACCCTATTAAGTACTCGGAGAACGTTTACGAAGCGTCTCCGAGGGACAGGATACTTTCCGTCATGGGACCGGGCCAGGCCTGGCGCGACGCCGATAAGAAGGTGACGACCTTGCTGTACGCCAACTCCACCACGGTGCCGGAACTCATGCACCGGGGCTTCAGGGTCACCGATTCCGACGGGAATCCGCTGACCGTGGGCAGGCGGCTCCTGAGAAACCCAGGTCTCACGTCCGATGGGCTCCTGAACGTCACGAAGACCATAAGCGAGGACGACGAAGTCACCCTCGTGTTCAGCAATGTACACGGCGAGGAGGTCCTCACCAGACGCATCCTTACGGACGACGTCACCGGAGATGTGACCTATGCCGACACCCACACCGTGCGCGACGCCCTCGGAAGGGTCGCGGCGGTGATCCCGCCGAAGCTCACCGCACAGTTGGAGAGCTCAGATGCCAGCCAATGGAACTACTCGGAGATAGAGGATCTTGCCTTTCTATACAGATATGACGGCAGGGGCAACTGCATCGAGAAGAACATCCCGGGCGGAGGATGGACATACATGGCCTACGACAAGGGCGGAAGGTGCGTCTTCACGCAGGACGCCGTGCAGAGGGAGCAGGGACGATGGGTGTTCCGGCTCGTCGACATCTTAGGGAGGGAGTGCGTCACCGGAACGGTGGTGCGCACGATGGACGTCTCTGCTGATCCGATAGCGACAACCAACATATACGTCAGCATGCCGGCATCTCCGGACTATGCCGGGTCTCTGAAGGGCTATGACCTAAACGGAATCTCTTCGCTGGGCACCGATGTCAGGATACTCACTGTCTGCTATTACGACGGCTACGGATTCTGTGCCGGGACCACGTCGCTTTCATACTCGGCTCCGTCCTCAGGCGAGCCGTACGGAAGGCACTCCCTGCTCACTGCTACCGGCCTGCTCACGGGACGTCTCGTGAGGGTGCTCGACGGTACATCAACTTCCGAGACCTTCCTCGGGGACGCGCTGTACTACGATGACAAGGGCCGCGTGATCCAGAAGGCGTCGAGGACCTTGTTCGGGAACACTGACAGGGAATATATTGCATACGACTTCGCAGGCAACGTGACCGCGCGCAAGATTGTGCACGGTAAGCCAACCTTGCTTAGCACGTACACGGAGAAGCTGACCTACACCTATGAAGGGATGGGTCGTGCTCTGGTTACGACGCATCAGTCGGGCACTTCCGCAACCAGGGTGGTAGCGTCACGCGAGTATGACTCCATAGGCAGGCTTGCTTCGGTAGGCCGTGCAGGGCAGACTATGACAGCACTCCAGCAAAACTACTCATACAACA
>NZ_JBAEER010000099.1:0-27792 GCF_056207615.1 Candidatus Cryptobacteroides sp.
GTTGCCCCAGTACTGCCAGTCCTGGATGACGCAGTCGATAGGGACATTCCTTTCGCGGTAGCCGTTGAGGGCGCCGAGAATCTCGGCCGAGCTCTTGTACCTCTCGCGGCTCTGCATGAAGCCATAGCTCCACATCGGGAGCATAGGCACGCTGCCCGTGAGCTTGCGAATTCCTGCGATTACTCCGTCAGCGGTGGCGCCGTAGATGAAGTAATAGTCGACCTGCTCGCCGACCTCGGACTCGAATACGGTGCCGTTCTCGTCGTCACGGAAGTTTGCGGTCGAAGGATTGTCCCACAGGATGCCGTAACCCTTTATGGACTGGATGATAGGCACGAAGTCCTCGGTGTTGTCCTGACGGAGGTACCTGCTCTTGCCCCTGAGGCTGAGCTGGCCGTCCTGGAGTATTCCGAGTCCATAGATAGGCTCGTCAGAGTCGAGCTTGAAGTTCTGACTGACGATGTATGCTCCCTTGTCGAGACCCTCCTGTCTCATGGTGAATGTGTAAGGACCTTCCTTGAGGAGGGCCTTGCCATTGGCGGTTGCAAAGCTTACCTGTCCGTCCTTGGAGACTGTGACTACGAGCTTCGAAGTACTATACCTGGTGCTCTCCTTGCCCTTGGCTGTCTTGACCTGGACGTTCTCTGGAGATACGATGACGGAGAAGCTCTCCTTGTCCTTTATCGAGCCTCCCTGTGGAGCTTTCTGAACCCTGACCATCTCCGGAGAGAAGAAGGTGACCTTGACATCCTGTGCGAAAGCTGCTGCCGACGCCAGGATAAGCAATGATACTAAGATTCTTTTCATGTTATGTGGTTGTTGTGATTTTCGGCAAGATAGACATTTTTATCAGAAAAAGTCTTTTAACGCTTAGCCTTGTCTATGAAAACCGCTACGAAAGAAACCTCCAATAAACAAAAAAGCCACCCAGGGTACTGGATAGCAGCTATATGTGGCTCCTTGGCCGTGGTGTCCGTCTTGGTACTCGACTCGCGCCTATCAGATATTTTTTCCTTGCGTCCAAAGCGATCATCAGATCGCCGGCCGGGCCGGGACTTTGCGCCAGCAAAGTTGGAAAGGCGAAAAGGCCGCGGGGGCGTTATGGGGCAACGCCCCATCAAATGTAGCGGGAGTGGGTCACGATCCCACGACCTCCGGATTATGAATCCGACGCTCTAACCAGCTGAGCTACCCCGCCATCAGGATTTCCATTAAAAAAACGCACGTTGGTGCGTTTCTTTGTTGAGATAGAAGGACTCGAACCCTCACTGACAGAGCCAGAATCTGTAGTGCTACCATTACACCATATCTCAATAGCCCCGAAAAGGGATTGCAAAGGTAAGAAGGATTTCAACAAATCCAAAAAATTTTTGAAAAATCTTCTGATTTAATTGGATTTAGCCGTCCTATCTGACAAGCAGTGCCACGGCATATACCTCGCAGCCTTCTCCGCGTCCGACGAATCCCAACTTCTCGGTCGTGGTGGCCTTCACGCTTACGCAGTCCACGGATACTCCCATGATGCCGGCGAGGCACTCCCTCATCGAATCGATGTGAGGTCTTAGCTTCGGGCGCTGGAGGGCGATGGTGATGTCCACGTTGCCTACTTTCCACCCGTCCTTGCCGATGAGTTCCATTACCCTGGCGAGCAGAATCTTGCTGTCTATGCCCTTGAATTCGTCAGAGCTGTCTGGGAAATGCTTGCCGATGTCGCCGAGGGCGAGGGCACCGAGAAGGGCGTCGCAGAGCGCATGGATGGCCACGTCGCCGTCCGAATGTGCGATGCAGCCGACAGGGCTGTCGATTCTGATTCCACCGAGCCATAGAGGCAGGTCGGCTGCAAGAGCATGGACGTCGTATCCGTTGCCGATTCTTATGCTTTCCATATCTTTCAACAATTTCAGCAAAAATAGTTATTTTTGTGTTTCAATCATAAACTACGGAACTATGGGTTTCAATTTCGGATTCTTCGGAACCCCTCAGCACAGGGAGTTCAACTACAAGCCGGTTTATTACGATCCAGAGAAGGAGGCACGCAAGGAGCGCCTCGAGCGTCTCGGTGAGAAGACAGAGGATGTCGAGGACAAGCCTTATGTTCCCGGCATGTACATCAAGGGCAGCATCACCGACCGCAACTACAGGGTCGAGCGTGGCGCGAACAAGGCACAGAAGGTGCTCGGCGCAGTGGCTCTCGTCCTTGCATTTGCCGTGATCTGGCTGATCGCGAAGTATTACCCTATGATCTGGCAGTAGGATTATGCCGATCAGGATACTGCCGGGCTACATAGCCAACATGATAGCCGCGGGAGAGGTCGTCCAGAGGCCTGCTTCCGTCGTGAAGGAGCTCGTCGAGAACGCTGTCGACGCGGGCTCTTCCAACGTCACCGTCGTAATTCAGGACGCCGGCCGCACGCTGATCCAGGTGATTGACGACGGCTGCGGAATGAATCCCGACGAGGCTGTGCTTTGCTTTGAGAGGCATGCGACCAGCAAGCTTGCCACGGCAGAGGATCTCCAGAACATCCATACCTTCGGATTCCGAGGTGAGGCTCTCGCATCGATAGCTGCCGTCGCCGCAGTGACGCTCAAGACGCGCCGTGCGGAGGACGAGGTGGGCTGCGAGGTCGTGATCTCGGCATTCAACCATGTCTCCACGGAGGAGGTGGCGTGCCCGCGAGGCTGCAATTTCGCCGTGCGCGACCTTTTCTACAATGTCCCGGCGAGGCGAAAGTTCCTCAAGTCGGACAACGTGGAGTTCAAGCACATAGTCGCTGAGTTCACGAAGGTGGCCCTCACCCGTCCGGACGTGGGCTTCACGCTGACCCACAACGGCAAGGAAATCTATGTGCTCAAGCCGGCGAAGTCGCTCAAGTTCAGGATCCAGGACCTTCTCGGAACCGGTGCGGCGGCAGAGGTGCTCGACGTCGATGCGTCCACTTCCATCGTGAACATCCACGGATACATCGGGCGTCCGGAGGGTGCGAAGAAAGGGCTGGGCAACCAGTATTTCTTTGTCAACGGTCGTTATTTCCGCAGCTCCTACCTCCACAAGGCGGTGATGAAAGCCTATGAGAATCTCATCCCTGGCGACCTCACACCTTCATACTACCTCTACCTCGAAGTTCCTGCCCACACTGTGGACGTGAACATTTCTCCGACCAAGAGCGAGGTCAAGTTCGAGGAGGACAGCATCATCTTCCAGACCATTTACGCATGCCTGAAGGAGGCTCTCGCGAAGCAGTCCTTCGGTGACAGCATAGATTTCGACAGGGGAGATGCCCCTGAGCTTCCGTCATTCAGCAGGAACTTCGACGAGTTCCATCCCGTGACCGAGCTCAATGTCAAGGTAGACGACAGCTTCAATCCTTTTGACACCGACGGATTCCCTTCCGAGGTCGACACCTTCAATGGCGCGGGCTCCTTCGGCGGGTCATTCCCTTCCGGCGGCGGGTCCGGCAGCCATGGCGGTTCGACTTCGTTCGGTGCCGGCTCTTTTGGCGGCTTCGATGCTCCGACTCCGTCGAAGGCCAACTTCATGGGCACTTCGGCCCATCTGTCACATGACGAGGGCTACGGAAAGCTCTTCGAGGACAGGACTCTTCCTTCGACAAGCTCTCTCATTCTCCAAGGACGCTTCATCCTTACCGCAGTGAAGTCAGGCTTGCTCGTAATAAATATCCGCAGAGCAAAGGAGCGCATACTTTTCGAACGCTTCCTCGAGGCTCTCAGCAAGGAGACTCCGGCGGCACAGAGCTCGCTCTTCCCGGAGCCTGTCCAGATCGGAGTGGAGAATTGCCTTCTGATCGAAGACAATCAGGCCATGCTCCAGTCGCTGGGCTTCGACATCAGGCTCTTCGGCAGCGATACCGTTGTCGTGAACGCAGTGCCTGAAGGATATGGAGTGCAGCACGAGGGCATCCCTGTGATGGTGGACAACATCATCGATGCACTCAAGTCGAACACCGGCTCGCTCTCGGAGACCATGACTGCCACCTTGGCAGAAAAATTCGCACGCGTGGGCGCTGCGACAGACGAAGCCCTTACTTCCCCTGTGCAGGCACAGAGGTTGATTGATACTCTCTTCGGCTGCGCAAACGCCGAGTTCACCAACTCGGGACGCAGGACGATGACCATCATACCGATGGACGACATCGAGAAGAAATTCTAAAATCAAGAAAGATGAGTTACTACTACAGCAACGGTTCAGGTCGCGGCGGTTTCCTTTCGGACCTTCCTCCTGCAACCAAGAACATTATCATAATCAATGCCTTCTTCCTCATCATGATGTATCTCAAGCCGGAGATGATGACGGAGAAGTTCGCCCTTTTCTATCCGGCGTCGAGGTTCTTCCACTTCTGGCAGTACATCAGCTACATGTTCATGCACGGAGGATTCATGCACTTCTTCTTCAACATGTGGTCGCTCTATATGTTCGGAAGGGTGCTCGAGAGAGTGTGGGGAACGAAGAAGTTCCTCATCTTCTACTTCGTCACCGGACTCGGCGCAGCTGCGGTACATACCGGCGTGATGGCCCTCCAGGCCCAGCATTTCATGGCCCAGATCGCGGAGAACGTCCCTGGCGCGGTCACTGCGTACAGCAGGTTGCTCGGCACTCCGACCGTCGGTGCATCCGGTGCGATCTACGGTATCCTGCTGGGATTTGCGATGCTCTATCCTGACTCAGTTCTCACCCTCATATTCCCTCCGATCAGCCTCAAGGCAAAGTGGTTCGTGCTCATCTTCGCAGCCATCGAGCTCTTCACCGGAGTGACCGGAACCGCTGAGGGAATCGCGCACTTCGCCCATCTCGGAGGCATGATCTTCGGCTTGGCACTCATCCTTCTCTGGAAGAAGCAGCACAGACTGTATCAATATGAGTAAAAACCGCTTCTTCGGATTCTCAGCACGCTTTCTGATGCTCATGGCGGCGGGACTTCTCGTCGTTTCGTATCTCTCCGTGCTCGTCAATCCGGAAAAGCTCTGGTTTCTCACCCTGTTCGGCATCTTCTTCGTGCCGATATTCGCGCTGAACCTCTTTCTCTTCGTATGGTCGCTGGTACGACGCTCCAAGGCCGTGTTCATACCTTTGCTTGCGCTGCTTCCGTCGCTCATATTCATGGGCGGCTTCGTGCAGCTGAGCGACAATTCCCGACCTGCGGAAGAGGATTCGATCAAGTTCATCAGCTACAACGTGGGGCGCTTCTCTCCGAACAAGAAGAGGGGATTGGACACCCGCCCCGAGTGCCTGGATTCTGTCGCCGCATATATCGCACGCCAGGATGCTGACATCATCTGTCTTCAGGAGTTTTACGTCCCATTTCCGGACAAGGTCTCGTCCGTGATCAAGTCGCATTTCAAGGGATATACCCCCGTTTATTATATGTACTCGAGCAAGAAGGGCATGTACGGAAACGTAATCCTCAGCCGCCTGCCAGTCTCTGACAAGGGCTCCGTGAAGTTCGAGGGCAGTTCCAACCTTGCCGTGTATGCTGACGTGAAGATTAGGGATAAGGTCGTACGTATCTACAACTGTCATCTCGAGAGCTACAACATCTCCCTCACCGCACTTGCAAAGTCCTTGCGCGGAGACTACAAGGCCGCCATGCAGGAGACGGAGAACAAGATGAAGAGCTCTATCGCACGTCGTCCGGCCCAGGTCAACCAGGTGCTTGCGGACATCGAGAACAGTCCGGTGGAGTCGCTGGTCTGCGGAGACCTGAACGACAGTCCGGTATCCTATACCTACTATCGTCTCAGCTCTCGTCGCCACGACAGTTTCCGCTCGGCGGGAAAGGGCTTCGGCGCCACATATTCGATGCTGTGGCCCTTGCTCAGGATAGACTATGTGTTCTATCCACGCGGTATGAAGGCAAGTTCCCACAGCTCACCTAAAGTGCATTATTCCGACCACTATCCAGTGATAGTCCAACTCTGATAAATGATGAATACAGAAGAACTAAACAAGGCCGTGAAGGTACTCCGCGAAGGCGGAATCATACTCTATCCTACCGACACCGTATGGGGAATCGGCTGCGACGCCACCAATCCGGAGGCTGTCGCCAAGGTATACCAGATCAAGAAACGCTCCGACAGCAAGAGCCTCGTGCTCCTCGCCTCGGATGTGGATATGATATGCAAGTACATCAAGGAGATTCCCGAGATCGCGATGCAGCTCATAGAGGTCAATGACAAGCCTATGACCATCATCTATCCGGATGCTCTGACCGGCAGGTATGGCCTCGCCGAGAACGCTGTCGCTGAGGACGGAACCGTCGGCATACGCATCCCTATGATGGATTTCTGCAAGGACCTCTGCTTGAAGCTGGGCCCCCCGATAGTGGCTACTTCTGCCAATATCTCAGGCGAGGCAACGCCAAAGAAGTACGCCGAGATTTCCGAGGCCATCCGCGGTGCAGTCGACCATATCGTCGATCCGAGCCTCGAGGCTGGAGCTACCGGACTCGCATCGCAGATCATCAAGGTCGGAATGGACTATTCAATCCAGATCATACGCGGCTGATATGGAACTCTTCTACGCTGAGGAAATAGCAGGAAACCTCTGCTCGCTGAGTCAGGACGAGGCGACCCATTGCGTGAGGGTGCTTCGCCATCGCTGCGGAGACGAGATCAACGTGATCGACGGAGAGGGTACGATGTACCGCTGCCGTCTGGTTTCTGATTCGCAGAAGTCATGTCAGGCGGAGATACTCGAGTCCTTCCCCGGATGGGGATCGCATCCATACCGTCTCAACATGGCCGTATGCCCTACCAAGAACAACGACCGCTTCGAGTGGTTCGTGGAGAAGACAACCGAGGTCGGTGTAGATTTGATTTCACCTGTCATCGGAGAACATTCCGAGCGTAAGGTCTATAAGACGGAACGTGCCTCGAAGATCGCACTTTCTGCTGCGAAGCAGTCTCTCAAGGCCGCTGTCCCGGAGGTTGCAGAGCCTGTCAGCGTGAAGGAGTTCATAAGGGCAAGTTCCGGCTCACCAGCCCTTAAGCTCATCGCTTACTGCTTCGAGGATGAGAATCATCCGAGGACATCGATCAAGTCCGCTCTCTCAAAATCGCCGGAAGCAGCTAAGGACGTGATCGTCCTCATTGGCCCCGAAGGAGATTTCTCCAGGGAAGAAGCGGCGCTCGCGATAGAGTCGGGTTTCATCCCGGTCCATCTGGGGGCGTCACGCCTTCGCACAGAGACTGCTGCCGTCACTGCCGCAGAGGCCGTATATCTTGCATTCATGGATTAGCCCGTCATCATGTTCATAGGATTACTATCAGACACCCACGGTGTATTCGAGGAACCGTTCAGGAAATTCTTCGAGCCTGTCGACGAGATCTGGCACGCGGGAGACTTCGGCGGTGGCTACAAGACCATAGCAGAGATCGCTGCCTTCAAGCCTACGGTCGGCGTCGTCGGCAACTGCGACGAGCGTAACCTCATGTTCGACTATCCGATCTATAAGAACTTCGAGAGAGAAGGAATGAGGATACTCATGACCCATATAGGAGGCTATCCCGGCAAGTATGACCAGTATGCCAGAAAACTCATCGACCAGTTCCGGCCGGACATCTTCGTGTGCGGACATTCGCACATCCTCAAGGTCGTGAACGACAGTCGTCGTAACATGCTTGTGATCAATCCTGGCGCAGCCGGCATCCAGGGCTTTCACCTCGTAAGGACAGCCCTCCGTTTTCATATAGATGACGGCAGGATCCACGATATGGAAGTCTTTGAGTTAGAACGTCGTTAGCATACACTTACAGATATTTTTAAATTTTTTAAAAAACTTTTGGAGATACCGAAATTTGGTTTACATTTGCCGAAGTTTTTACTAGTAGTGTAATTTTAACGACCATCAGTAATGAAAAAGGTATTTATGTCAATTGCCGTTGTCGCAATGGTAGCTTTTGCTTCTGCCTGCGGTAACAACTCCAAGAAGGCTGCTGAGGCAGAGGAGTGCTGCGAGTGCTGTGAGGAGTGCACAGAGTGCTGTGACTCATGCATGGCTTGCTGCGATTCATGTGCAGCTTGCGACTCTTGCATGGCTGAGTAATCAACCATCACGTGCTTAGCCAGACGGCAAAAAGGACGTTGTCCGAGGGGACAATGTCTTTTTTTTGTCTAAATTTGTGAGGTAACAATATGTCTTATGGCTACGAAAGTAAAAAGTACATGGTTCTGCACCTCGTGTGGAAGTGAGAGTCCGAAGTGGATGGGAAGGTGCCCTGCTTGCGGGGAATGGAACACCATGGTCGAAGAGACGGTGGTCACAGGCAAGAAGACCGCGCAGACGGCAGCAGTCGCTGCCAGTGCCGGACGAAGGCCAGAACCTCTCTCCAGCATCGACTTTGCTTCCGAGCCTAGAATCTCGCTGAACAACGAGGAAATCGACAGGATACTCGGTGGCGGACTCGTTCAGGGCTCTCTTGTCCTAATCGGTGGCGAACCTGGCATAGGCAAGTCCACCCTCAGCCTCCAGATTCCTCTCAGCTGTCCGGGTCTCAAGACCCTCTATGTCACCGGAGAGGAGAGCACCAAGCAGGTGAAGCTCCGTGCGAAGAGGCTTGGCGGCGAGGACAGCAATTGCCTCATCTACAGCGAGACCCTCATGGAGAACATCATCGCCGAGGCCAGGAACATCATGCCTGACCTTATGATCGTGGATTCCGTCCAGACCATGTTCTCCCAGAACATAGAATCATCTCCGGGTTCAGTTTCCCAGATCAAGGAGACGGCAGCCATGCTTCTTCGACTGGCGAAGGAGACGGGAATACCTGTCATTCTCATCGGCCACATTACCAAGGAGGGAAGCATTGCCGGACCGAAGATTCTCGAGCACATAGTCGACGTCGTGCTCCAGTTCGAAGGAGAGAACAGGGGAACCTACAGGATACTCCGCAGCATAAAGAACCGTTTCGGCTCGACCGCCGAGCTTGCCGTCTTCGAGATGACAGGCAAGGGCCTCAGGGAGGTCGTCAATCCTTCCGAGATGCTCATCCCGATGCATGAGGAGAACCTCAGCGGCGTGGCCATCGGAGCAATCCTCGACGGCACCAGACCTTTCCTCATCGAGGTGCAGGCCCTCGTCAGCTCTGCAGTATATGGCACTCCGCAGCGTTCGGCTACCGGTTTTGATGTGCGCAGGCTCAACATGTTGCTTGCGGTACTGGAGAAAAGGGCCGGATTCAAGCTCAGCCAGAAGGATGTGTTCCTGAACATGGCAGGAGGAATGAAGATTACCGAGCCGGCTTGCGACCTTGCGGTCGTTTGTGCAGTACTCTCTTCGAACTTTGATTTCGCGATTCCTTCGAACGTATGCTTCGCCGGAGAGGTCGGTCTCAGCGGTGAGATCCGTCCGGTGGCGCAGGTCGACAGGAGGATACAGGAAGCCGCCCGCCTGGGATTCAAGCAGATCTATGTGTCTTCATACAGCGGTGTGGAGAATGTTCCGAGCGGCATCCAGGTCGTCAAGGTCGCAGACATCCCCGCTCTCTGCCGTACCCTTTTCCGCGGTTAGGATAGCTATCTTATCAGTCCGGCAATGAACTTGTCGGCCGCAGCATTCTGCTCAGCGGTCGAGGCAGTGCTGTTGTTGATCATGAACGAGAAGATGACGGTCTGTCCGGAAACGGTGCTGGCATTGCTTGCTGATACTGCCGATCCCGATGGGAGTATGTATCCGCAGTAGCAGCGTACTCCGTCCATCGAGCCGCTCTTCATCCTAACCCTTATCTTCTGCGAATCCGATACGTTCGGAAGCCTGGTCCTCACGGTTCCAGAGCGGCCCACAACGGGGAGGCTCTCAAGGAATACGGGGTACTCCCTGGTCTTGGTCATGGCCCTGAGGAAACTGCAGAAGAACTGAGGCGAGACATAGTTGCCGCGTGAAAGTCCGCTGCCGTCCTTGATCTGGGCACGACCGGGCGTGCCGGCTCCCATCTTCCTGAGTTCCGCCGTCATTGCGCTTCTCGACGACTCGAAGTCTCCCTTTCCGGAAACGACCTTGCCGAGTGTCCTGAAGAGGGTCTCGGCCATGAAGTTGTTGCTTTCGAAGTTGGTCTCCCTTACTACCCTCGCAAGGTTAGGCGACTTGGTCTTTCCTATGACCGTGAGCTTGTCCTGGGCAACTATCCTGTCCTTGTCGATGCCGAAGCAACTGCCGATGTCGGCTGCGCCATGACTGCTGATACCTGCCTTCTCGAGATAATCGCGGAAGTAGCATGCACAGGTGTATTCAGGATACTTGTTGCTGCACATGAGTACCTTCTGGGCCTTTTCCATGGCGAAGGTTCCTGTGATTGAACCTACCGGTGCGAGCCTGGTCGTGTAGAGGTAGAGCTGGTCTCCGGTGTTCTTGTTGCCTGTCGTGCAGTCGTATGAATATTCCATCCATGGTGTCTTCGGATACGAGTCTTCGATCCTTACCGGACTGCCGACCGAGCTTCCTGGTCCGACCCTGAAGTCCTTCCTGTTCTCGAAAAATGAGAGTCCGCTGACTCCGGTTCCGTAGTAGGTTCCGAGGTCTTCCCAGAGCCATGTCGGATCCTCCATCGGACCTTCAATATACCTTCCGTCTCCGATTATCGAGCCCTCGATCTTCTGAATTCCGGCTTCGCGTATGAACTCAACCCACTTTGAGAAAGTTTCCTCGATGGGATATGCAAAGGAAACCGGAGATCCGAGAGTCGGGTCTGCGCCGCCGATTATGTAGATGTCGCCGTTGAGCACTCCGTCGCTGACAGTTCCGGAATAGCCAATGCCTGTTTCCCAGCGATAGTCCCCGCCGAGTCGGTTGAGGGCCGTGCCGGTGGTGATGACCTTCATGTTGGAGGCCGGCACGAGCATCTGCTCGCTGTTGATGTCGGCAAGCACTTCTCCGCTCTCGGTGATTGCGAATGCGGCGATGATGCTCTGAAGTATGATTCCGAAAAGTATGTTCATGGCTTTCTTCTATTCAAATGGGTTGTCAATACCGAGGGCCTTCCCCTGGTAGATGTCTCTTTGCTCGAGCCTCTCGTCGAGGAACTTCAGCAATTCTGCATTTCTTATGAGCCCCCACGGAGTCTCGGTCACGAAGCGCGGTGGAACCTCTCCGGCGATGCGTTCGATGTAGAGGTCGGGACGCAGGCGTGAGAGCAGCTCGCAGGTGAAATCGAGGTACTCGTCGAGCGTGAAACGCACGAAATCCTCGGGATGCTCGGCGTAGTCCTGTACCATTTTCGTGCCCTTGACCAGCTGGAGCTGGTGGAACTTCACCGAACGGATGGGCAGTTCATTGATCATTGCGCACTGGTCCAGCATCATCTCCCTGCTCTCGCCGGGAAGGCCGAGAATGAAGTGCGCGCCCATGTCGAGGCCCCTCTCTGCACTCATCTGGATAGCTCTTCGCGCGGTCTCAAAGTCGTGGCCACGGTTGATCCTCTGCAGGGTCTTGTCGTAGCATGACTCAATTCCGTACTCGACTATCACGATGGCGTCCTTGGCGAGATCAGCAAGCAGGTCGAGCTTCTGCTCATCCACGCAGTCAGGTCTCGTTCCTATCACTATACCGACGACATCAGGGTGGGCGAGGGCCTCGCGATAGACCTTCTCGAGCTTCTCGACGGGGCCGTAGGTGTTGCTGAATGACTGGAAATACGCGAGGAAGTGGCGGGCGTTGCGATAGCGCACGCGATGGAACTCGATTCCCTCGTCTATCTGCTGGTGCAGAGGCTTGCCGGAGGTACTGTAGCCAGGATGGAAGGCTGCGTTATCGCAGTAGGTGCATCCACCTGAGCTGATGGACCCGTCTCTGTTCGGACAGCTGAATCCGGCATCCAGAACGACCTTCTGGAGCCTTTCCCCATAGACCTTCCTGAAATAGCCGACGAATGAGTTGTAGCGCTTGTCCATGTCGCAAAGTTAGGAAAAGCTTGCGGAAATTGCTTCTTTCCCGGAAAATTGCCAAATTTGCGTTGATGAAGAAATTTTTGCTCATATCGTTGATGCTCATGATGGGACAGCTGCTTGGCGCCCAGCCATTCGCAGTAGTGGAATTCTCCGTCAGCAACCTGCGTCAGAAGCCGGATTACGAGTCTCCGCTCGAGACCCAGGAACTTATGGGCACGGTGGTCGAATATCTCGATACCGAAGGGTATTGGATGAAGATCAAGAGCCCTCAGCCGTATGAGGCTTGGGCGACCGACAAGGGATATGTCAAGATGAACAGGGAGTCCATAGAGGCATACGAGAAGGCTCCCAAGTATATTTGCGTCGCGAACGTCAGCACGGTCTACAGCGATGCGTCCAAGGATTCCGACCCTATCTCAGACCTCGTCATGGGCGATGTGCTCCGCAAGGTCTATCTGAGCGGGAAGATCTACAAGGTCAAGGGCTTCGTGAAGGTCATCCTCCCTTCCGGAAAGAGGGGCTGGGTACCTGAGGACGACGTGATGGACAAGGACATGTGGAAGAGACAGTGCGCTGACAACCTCGTCGCAGGAAAGACCGCGGAAAACATCGTGAAGCTCGCCAAGCGCTTCGTCGGCATCCCATACCTCTGGGGCGGTATGAGCCCTAAGGGCTTTGACTGCAGCGGACTCGTCAGGCTCTGCTACCTTATGAACGGCATAGAACTTCCCCGCAATGCCAGTCAGCAGGTAAAGCTCGGACAGGAGGTGGCCCTGACTGCACTGAAGCCTGGAGATCTCCTGTTCTTCGGTTCCGTGGATGACGAGGGCAACGAGAAGGTCACTCACGTGGGCATGTATGTCGGAAACAACCGTTTCATCCATTCTTCCCATGTGGTGAGGATCAACTCTCTCATCAAGGGTGACGCTGATTGCTACGAGAACGTATCCCGTCTGCTCCGTGCCCGAAGGATGCTCTAGCCGGCATCCAGACATCTTACCTGAAACTTTGATAAAGACTTAACCTTACAATAACCCCATAGGCCTGAAACATCATTAACCTGACGGCTTGCCGTCGTATATAAATCCTTAACAAATCAATTTATGAAAAGACTCGTTCTTGCACTTGCTGCAGTCGCAGCATTGGTGTGCGGTTGCGACAAGTATGGCGACCGTATCAACGACATCGAGAACCGCGTTTCTGCGCTCGAGAAGACCTGTACAGACATGAACACTACCATCGGTACGATGAAGGCTCTCGTCGAGGCTCAGGCAAACGGACTCACTATCAAGGAAGTAAGGGAAGTCGAGGAAGGCCTCGAGATTACCTTCAGCAACAGCTCCATCACCTACCTCATCAGGAATGGTAAGAATGCTGATGCTCCTACCGTTACCGCAGAGATGGTTGACGGCGTTTATTATTGGAAAGTCAACGGTGAGTGGCTCACCGACGAGGCTGGCGAGAAGGTGCCTGTAGGCGGCCCTGCTCCTAAGCTCAAGATCGAGGATGGCGAGTGGTTCATCTCTACCGACGACGGCAACACATGGGCTAAGATCGGTGCTGCTACCGGCATCCAGGTCGAGGTTACCGAGGATGAGAATGCCTATTACTTCGATTTCGGCGAGGGCAACATCGTGACCATCGCGAAGATGACCGTGTTCCAGATCAAGATGGAAAACCTCTATGTCAACGTAGCTGCCGGCTCTACCGTTGAGGTCAAGTATGTCCTCAAGGGCGGTAACAGGGCTACCCGCGTCATCGCTGAGGCTTCAGGATACGAGGTGAAGGTCAATGAGGCAGCTTCTTCGATCTCTATCAAGGCAAACGCTGGTACTGGCGAGGGCTATGTTATCGTGAAGGCTATCCGCAACTCTGACGGAGCTACTTCAAGCCAGTATATCGTAGTCAACGAAGTTTACAAGGATCCGGGTGAGGAGTATACCGCAGTCGACGGAGCTCACTTCCTCTATTACGGACACTATAAGGAGCGTGCAGCAGTCAATTTCGTGATGACCCTCTGGGCAGGTGATTTCGAGCCTCTTACCGGAATGATCGGCAGTGGTGAATGGTACAATGTCGACCTCGACCTCTATTGCCCTGAGAGCGACGGCACCTTCGTCCCTGTAGGTGTATATGAGCCAGATGACAATCAGTACAGTGAGTTCTCGTTCACTACTGACGGAACCTTCTCTTTGGTAATGGGTTGGGATGCAGATTTCAACTTCCATCCGCTCATGGGCGCATTCGTAAGGGGATGGTGCGAGATCAAGCGTTTCGGCGACAACTATTCTATCGTGGTTGACGGCGTAACCGAGGGTATGCTCGGCGGCGGCGCGGCGAAGTTCAAGTATTATGGTCCGGTCACTTTTGAGGATCGTTCAGAGAGCACTTCTTCGACCATGTCAGTGAAGACCAACAAGTGGAACGGAGTAGAGAAACTCCAGTAGATTACGGCGTGCGACTTTTCTTGATTATTGAAAAATAATACCTAACTTTGAAGCCTGAAATCTAAACAAATTCAATATGAACCTCAGAGTTATCAAAAAAGACATCGAGTATTTCATCGGTGAGTTCATTGACGATTGCACCCTCTTCATGGCACTTAACCCAGAGAGGAACACAGACGAGATCGCAGCGATCATCGACGAGTCAGTAGACCTTTACAATGACCTCAAGACCAGGATCAACCATCCTGATGAGCCAAAGAAGGCATTCTACAACGCAATCCGCAACGACCTCTTCGCTGGTCTCGATCAGCTTTGCGAGAAGCTTTCAGCAGCTATCAACAAGTAAGAAAGGTCGCAACAGTGATATTAGGAGGCTCCGCCCGGTTGGGCGGGGCCTTTTTTTGATTATTTTACTATATTTGTAAGTTTATAATATATTACGATTACTATGCGCCGTTTGGCTTACATACTCATTGCCCTGCTGACACTTGTGGCGGCTCAGTCATGCGAGATGGTCTCGACCTTCATCCATGACGGAGAGGTCGTGGCATCTGTGGGCAAGAGCAAGCTGTATCGCCATGACCTTGAGAGCCTGATTCCTGCCGGCCTTCCGGCGGAGGACAGCCTCGCCCTCGCGCAGCAGTACATCAATTCATGGGCAGCTGACCTGGTGTTCCTGGGGGCCGCCCAGCAGAAGCTCTCGAAGAACGAGAAGAACCTTACCAAGGAGCTCGAGCAGTATAAGAATGCACTTCTGAAGTACCGCTACGAGAACCTTTATATCAACGAGCGTCTCGATACCACCGTCACCGACTCTCAGGTCGAGGATTACTACGAGAACCATAAGGAGAGCCTCAGACTCGACTATCCTATAGTGAAGGCCCGTTTCATAAGGATCATACCGGGCACCATCACCGTCGACAAGGTCAAGAAGAAGATCGCTTCGGATGCTTCCGAGGACATTGTCGATTTCGACAGCATAGTATATTCATGTTCCGACAGGTACAACGACTTCGGAGGAGCATGGGTGGAGATCACCGCCCTCGCACGCGAGTTCAGCATCGACTACGGTACCCTCATCGCCCAGATGAGGAACTCCTTCGTTGAGATGACGGACCCGGAGGGAAGGATATGCCTTGCCTATATCTCAGACTACATGCGCTCAGGCAATGTCCCTCCTGTGGAATTTTGCCGGGACATCATAGAAAACGTAATTATCAGCGCAAGAAAGCAGACCCTCCTGAACGATTTGGAACGGGACTTGCTTGAGGATGCGCGCGTAAACGGTGTTTTTGAAATTTTCGAATAGACAATGAAGAATATCTTTAGAAGCCTTGTGCTGCTCCTTCTCTGCAGCCTTTCCGCATCAGCATTTGCACAGAGATACGAAGGCGGTCTCATCGACAAGACCGTAGCCGTGGTCGGCAATGAGATGATCACTCTCTCCCAGATAGAGGAGGAGATTCAGATGATGAGAGCCCAGGGCATTTCGGCAGACAGGAACGCACGCTGCGAGAGGCTCGAGAACATGATGGTCGCGAAGCTTTTCCTCATGCAGGCGCGCGTCGACTCACTCACGGTCAATCAGGATGTCGTGATGAGCGAGCTTTCTCAGCGTATCGACCAGCTCCGCACCTCTCTCGGAGGTGATGATGAGGTGGAGGAGTACTTCGGTAAGCCAGTGTATAAGCTCCGTCAGGAGTGGCGTGAGTCCCTCGAGGACCAGACCCTTACCCAGCAGATGCAGCAGAAGGTTGCCAGCGCTGTGACCGACCTTACTCCGTACGACGTGCAGAAATACGTGGAAAGCCTCGACCCTGAGGATCTTCCTCTCGTTCCTATCAAGTACCAGCTCAGCCAGATATGCCTCTATCCCGATCGTGAAGCGGCAAAGCTTGCCGTGAAGGAGCGTCTCCTCGCGATCCGTGAGCGTATCATCAATGGTGAGAGGTTCTCGACCCTCGCTCGTATCTACTCGCAGGACCCAGGCAGCGCCCGTAAGGGAGGTGAGCTCGGAATGGCATCGAAGAGCATTTTCTGGCCTGCGTTCTCGGATGCGGCCATGGCACTCAAGCCTGGTGTCGTATCACAGATAGTGGAGACTCCTGACGGATTCCACATCATCGAGGTTCTCGAGAAGAAGGGTGACATGTTCAACGCACGCCACATCCTCCTTCAGCCAGAATACACTGATGACGACAGGACCAAGGCATTCACCACTCTTGACTCGCTCAAGGTGGAGATCGAGAACGACGCCGTGACCTTCGACCTCGCAGCGAGATTCTATTCCGAGGATGCTCCTACCAGAACCAATGGTGGTCGCATGGCTGACCCTAACACCGGTTCGTCATATTTCGAGATTGATCAGCTCAAGCCTCAGGACTACAGGGAGATTCAGGATCTCGAGGAAGGACAGATCTCAGAGCCTTTCGAGTCACTCGACAATGAGGGCCGTAACGGCTACCTCGTGTACAAGATCATCAAGGTCGACAAGATCATCCCGTCCCATCCGGCATCGTTCAGCACCGATTTCCCTGTGCTTCAGAACGAGGCCCAGAATGCCGCTTCCATGAAGGCCATAGATGCGTTCATCGAGGAGAAGATCAAGAGTACCTATATCGTGATCGACCCTATGTTCAAGGACTGTGAGTTCGAGAACGAGGGTTGGGACGCGAAATTCAACTAGCATAAACTGCGGATGACCCGTAACCGTCTGGCATATATCCTGGCGGCACTTATCGTGCTGCCTTTTGCCCTTCCTGCACAGAACCGTCCTCAGAACCAGAGGAAGCAGTCGCAGCAGGAAGACAGCATCGCCCGTCTGATTCAGGCGGACACGCTGCAGATGGTCGAGAGGTACGGAATCACCTACCGTAAGGTGAAGGGTCATGCCCGCTTCTTCCATAACAATACCTACCTGATCTGCGACTCTGCGCTATGGAACGTCAATACCAAGGTGATTGACGCGATGGGCCATGTCCAGCTCAAGCAGGAGAAAACCGTACTCACGAGCGACAACCTGACCTACTACGTGGACAGGGACCTCGCCGAGTTCCGAGGCAACCTCGTAGAGCTCGTGGACGCGGATCACAATACTCTCAAGACCAAGTACCTCGACTATAACACCAAGGATTCCGTCGCCGTGTTCCGAAACGGAGGCGCTATGAGGGACAAGGACGGTCAGATCATCGAGAGCCGCACCGGTACCTATGATTCGAAGATCAACACCTTCACCTTCAACGATGACGTGAACATGTTCACCGATTCCATGTTCGTGAAGACCTCATACATGAAGTATGAGTCGGACAGGAATCTTGCGACTTTCGGATACAACACAAATGCATGGAAGGACGACAACATGCTTTCCGCGAACGCCGGTTGGTATGACCGTGAAAAGGAGATATTCTTCTTCCAGCGCCAGGTGCATGTGATGTCGGAGACCCAGGAGGCCTGGGGCGATTCCCTCTATTTCCACCGACTTACCAACGACGTGACCATGCTCGGAAACGTACAGGTGACAGATACCACGAGGAACGTATATGCCCTTGCCGGCAAGCTGGACTATGTGGATTCGCTGGCTCGTACGCTCATGACCCGCAATCCTGCAATCATCGCCGAGATGGAGGAAGAGCAGGCCGATGGTACTGTGCAGAAAGATTCCCTCTATTTCGGAGCGGATACCCTGATATATCGCAGCATAAGGATGTGTGATGTGGATTCGCTCGAGAAGGTGGTATCCGCTAAACGTATCGAGTCCGTTGGCAACGATCCTGTGACCGCGCTGAGAAAGCAGGCTGCGGAGGCGGCAAGAAAGGCTGCCGAGGAGGCTGCTGCCAATGATCCGAACAATCCCGAGAATGCAAGGAAGAATGCTGAGGCTGCGAAGAAGCAGGCTGATGACGCCAAGGTGGCGCCTCGTGAGAAACCTAAGGCCCGGGGCAAGTCCAAGGACGAGCCAAAGCCTCAGGACGACGCGGCTATGGATGCTCCTGATGTGGCTGCTGATTCCGTGGGAGTGAAGACTGACCCTATGGATAAGCTCGCGGATTCTCCGGACGACGCAGTGGATCCGACCGTGGCTCCTCCGGACGACGCAGTGGATTCGACCGTGGCTCCTCCGGCAGCTCAGGACGATCCATCGGCAGACGATGACGAGCAACTCGCTCCGGCAGAGCCTCTCGATACCACAAAGGTGGGCTTCGTGCATGCATATAGGAACGTGAGGATGTACAGGAAGTCCATGCAGATGGTATGCGACTCTCTCAGCTATACCGACCTGGATTCGCTTGCAAGGCTCTACTACGCTCCAAAGATATGGAACGAGGAGGGAAGACACCAGTATAGTGCAGACAGCATATATGCCGCTGTCGTGAACCAGAAGCTCGATAGGGCCAACCTCCTTTCTGAGGCCTTCATCCATATTCAGGAAGATACTCTCCACTACGATCAGATCAAATCCACCGAGATGACGGCGTTCTTCGCCGAGGACAATTCGCTCAGGCGTTTCGATGCATTGGGCGGTGTTACCGCCATGTTCTATCTCGAGGAAAACGAGACTCTTGCGACCGTGAACAAGAAGGATTGCAAGATGATGTCGGCTCTGTTCAAGGATGGCGACATCGAGAAGGTCTACTACTTCGAGACAGCGAAGAGCGACGGTTACCCTGTGGTCCAGCTTAAGCATGACGACATGTACCTGAAGGGCTTCAGCTGGAGCCCGGACAAACGGCCGAAGAGCAGACTTGACGTCACTCCGTTGAGCCTGCGACCTAGCCAGAGGACGAAGTATAGGGAGGTACCTGAACCAAGGTTCATCCAGACTGATATGTATTTCCCTGGATATATCAACGATATACATCGACAGATAGAGGTCAGGGATTCCCTGAATAAGGTGCGTGCCGAGCGTGATGAGCAGAACCGAAGGTTCCGTGAGCAGATGGAGGAGATGGAGCGTCGGGACTCGCTTGCATTCGCGGACAGGGCCGATTCTCTAGCCGGCATGAATCTCTCGAATCCGGATTCTCTTGCCCAGGGAGAGACCCCTCAGCTCGACTCTCCGAAGGATAGTACAACCGTCAGCAGACCTTCGATCGATGCTGAGGACGAGGCTCCGAAGGAACTTACTCCAGAGCAGATAGCAGCAGCTCAGGCGGCAGAAAAGGCTGCCCAGAAGGCCGCAGTACAGGCCCAGAAGGAAAAGGAGAAGGCCGAGCGGCAGGCTGCTCTCGAGGCCAAGTGGGCCGAAAAGGATGCGAAGCTCGATGCAAGGCAGGCCGCCAAGAAGGAAAAGGCTGCCCAGAAGCTACGCGACAAGAGACTCAAGCAGCTCCGTGCCCAGGCCCGCCAGGATGCCAAGGACCAGGCCAAGCTCGAGGAGTGGACTGAGCGCCTTAGAAACAGGGAAGCCAAGAAAGCACAGAAGGCAAAGAAAAAACATTGACATATATGGAAAACATACTCGACAGATTCCTGAGATACGTCTCAGTAGACACACAGTCTTGTGAGGAGTCAGAGACTCAGCCAAGCTCGGTAAAGCAGCTCAACCTTCTTTCCATGCTCCGTGACGAGCTTGTGGAGATGGGTGTCAGCGCTGAACTCGACCAGTACGGCTATGTAATGGGTACCATCCCTTCGAACTGCCCTGACAAGGATATTCCAGCCATCGGTTTCATCGCTCACGTTGATACATCCCCAGATGCTTCAGGAAAGGATGTGAAGCCTCAGATCGTTGAGAACTACGACGGATCTGAGATTGCCCTCAAGGGTGTTCCGGGCCTCTTCCTCAAGCCATCAGAGTTTCCTGAGATCCTCGACTACAAGGGCCAGACCCTGATCACCACCGACGGTACGACCCTTCTCGGTGCTGACGACAAGGCCGGCGTTGCAGAGATCATGGACGCTGTCCAGTATGTGATGGCACATCCTGAGTTCAAGCATGGCGAGATCAAGATCGGTTTCACTCCAGATGAGGAGATCGGTCGCGGTGTCGTCAAGTTCGACGTGGAGAAGTTCGGTGCAAAGTATGCTTATACCATGGACGGCGGCGCTGTCGGTGAGCTTGAGTACGAGAATTTCAATGCTGCAGCCGCTACCGTACATATCCAGGGCCGCAACGTGCATCCGGGCTATGCGAAGGGCAAGATGAAGAATGCCATCCGCATCGGTATCGAACTCGATGCTCTCCTTCCTGCAGACCAGAAGCCGGAGCTTACAGAAGGCTATGAGGGCTTCTTCCACCTCATGAGCTACAATGGAACAGTCGAGGAGGCAAGCTTCTCTTACATCATCAGGGACCACTCAATGGAACTCTATGAGGAGAAGAAGCAGGTAATGAGGGACTGTGTTGCAAAGATCAACGAGAAGTATGGGGAAGGAACCGCGAGCGTCGAGATCCGTCACCAGTACTATAATATGCGCAAGGAGGTCGAGCCTCACTTCCACGTGGTCGACAAGGCCATGCTCGCAATGGAGAAGGCCGGCATCAAGCCAAAGGTGCAGCCTATCCGCGGCGGTACCGACGGTGCGAACCTCAGCTTCATGGGCCTTCCTTGTCCTAATATCTTCGCCGGTGGTCTCAACTTCCACGGCAAGATGGAGTTCATCCCTCTCGAGAGCATGAAGGCTGCTTCTGCAGTCATCCTCAATATCCTCAACCTTTACGCAGAGTAAGATATGGGCAATCAGCAGAAATCTCCGGTTACCGTCTGGTCGGTGACCCTCGGCCTTCTGATGACCGTGCTCTTCTCGGCAGCCGCAGCCTATCTCGGCCTCAAGGTCGGACAGGTTTTCGAGGCGGCGATTCCTATCGCGATCATCGCGGTCGGCCTCTCTGGCGCCTTCGGTAAGAAGAATGCTCTCGGCCAGAACGTGATCATCCAGTCAATCGGTGCATGCTCGGGCGTCATCGTGGCCGGTGCAATCTTCACCCTCCCTGCGATCTATATCCTCCAGGGCAAGACTGACATCGACGGAAACCTCCTCTATCCTGAGCTTCAGGTGAACTTCTTCAGGATGTTCCTCTCATCGCTCCTTGGAGGTATCCTCGGCATACTTTTCCTCATCCCATTCAGGAAGTATTTCGTGAAGGAGATGGACGGACAGTACCCTTTCCCTGAGGCAACGGCAACCACAAAGGTGCTCACCAGCGGAGAGAATGGCGGCAGCAGCGCGAAGGTACTCGTGGTCAGCAGCGTAATCGGTGGTCTCTATGACTTCGTCGTATCCACCTTCGGCGCATGGTCCGAGACCCTTTCCACAACCATCGTCGGATGGGGTTCCGCTATAGCTGACAAGGCCAAACTCGTGCTCAAGCTCAATACCGGCGCTGCGGTGCTCGGTCTGGGATACATAGTCGGACTCAAGTATGCGTTCATCATCTGCTGCGGTTCGTTCCTCGTATGGCTCGTGATCATACCGCTCATGAACCTCATCTGGGGCGGCAGCGTCATCGATCTCATGGGCACGGGCATCGCTACCACCATCGGTGACATGGGTGCGGACACCATTTTCAAGGAGTACGCACGCCATATCGGCATCGGCGGTATCGCAACTGCCGGTATCATAGGCATCATCAAGTCTGCAGGCGTGATCAAGTCAGCGGTCGGACTCGCAGTGAGCGAGTTCAGCAAGAAACCGGGTGCAGCTGTCGCAGACGAGGATCCGACCCAGAAGGACATCTCCATGAAGGTCGTCGTGATGGGCATAGTACTCACCCTCCTCGCAGTGTTCGCGTTCTTCGCATTCGGCGGAGTCGTCAACAATATCTGGCAGGCAGTGATTGGTCTTCTCATCGTTGCCATCATCGCCTTCCTCTTCACCACCGTCGCAGCGAATGCGATTGCCATCGTCGGAACCAACCCTGTCAGCGGCATGACCATCATGACCCTCATCATCACCGCCCTCGTCCTCGTGGCCTGCGGTCTCCGTGGTGACACCGGAATGGTTGCGGCAATGCTCATCGGTGGCGTCGTATGTACCGCTCTCTCCATGGCCGGCGGCTTCATCACCGACCTCAAGATCGGTTACTGGACAGGCGTGACCCCTGCCAAGCAGGAGACCTGGAAGTTCCTCGGAACCATAGTTGCGGCTGCGACAGTGTGCGGTGTCATGATGATACTCAACAGAACCTACGGATTCTCTGGTGACAACGCTCTCGTTGCTCCTCAGGCGAATGCGATGGCTGCAGTCATCGAACCTATGATGAACGGTGGCAGCGCTCCTTGGCTCCTCTATGGCATCGGTGCCGTGATCGCAATCCTTCTCACCGTGTTCAAGGTGCCTGCGCTTGCGTTCTGCCTCGGTATGTTCATTCCGCTCGACCTGAACCTTCCGCTTCTCGTCGGTGGCGCGATCTCATGGTACGTGAGCACACGCAGCCAGGACAAGGCTCTCAACGATGCACGTCAGGAGAAGGGTACGCTCATTGCTTCCGGATTCATCGCCGGTGGTGCTCTCATGGGTGTCGTCAGCGCTATCCTCAAGTTTGCTGACGTCGATTGGTGGATGGCCGGATGGAACACCGTCGGAGCGGGCAAGATCGCCTGCGGTGCAGATATCGTGGCAATCTTCCCTTACGTCGCGCTGATCATATTCATGATCGTCGCTTCGATGAAGATCGACAAGAAATAACTTGTAATATAATATATGAAGAGAGGGTGGCCTTTGCGGTCACCCTCTCTCGTCTTATTGGTGTGCAGGACTTGCCTGCATCGTATCAGAAGGCCATCTTGAGGCTTATCACTGCCTTGTAGAGGTGGCCGCCCTTGTTGTAGACCATAGTCGGCTTCACGGTGTATTCTGCACCGGCGGAAGTGACTCCGTATCTGTGACCGTACTCAAGCTTGAAGGTGGCTGCGTCATACTCGAAGTATACAGGGTCGTTAGCTCCCCAGCTGCCGACCTTGCCATCGGCTGTACACCAGAATCCGAGGCCGTTGGCTGAGTATGCATAGCTTACAGTGCCGTCAGGCTGAGTGAGACCGAATGCGATCTGTCCGTCTGCAGGGCCCTTTGAATCCACTGTAGCGAGTGTGATAGACGAGATGGTGCTAGGCTGGAGCTTGAATGCCTTCGCGATGGCGATCATGTCGCCGTTGTCGAGAAGGTTCATGCTGCCGAGTACGTATGCATCTACGCCTGAATTGAGCTTGACCTCATGCTCGAGGCTGCAGTCCTCAGGGTCGCCGTCAGGAATGATGACGTTGCCGAGGAGGTCTGTATTCACGAGGCTGAACTCGTAAGGCCACTGCTCGTCGTTCTGTCCGTTGTCGTCCCATGCCTGGCGCTTGTAGGTGTCAGGGGTACCTACGACCACGAAATAGAGCTTCGCGGCATCAGCAGGGACATCGAACTCTGCGACGCCTGTCTTGCCTGAGTACATCTGACCGTAAGTGCTGTTTCCAGCGGCGTCAACCGATACGAAGCCGTATCTGAAGTTCTCGTCTATGTTGCTGGTCTTGTTGTACTTCTTCACGGTAGCGACTACCTTGCCGTCTCCGTCGATCACCTGACCAGGATCCTCTGCCAAGAGCTCGCTTCCTGGCTCTATGCCTGCAAAGTTAGCCTTGACGGTCTCTCCTGCAACTACGTTGAGAGGAATGAGATTGAATCCGGTGGTACCTGGGCAGTTGTCGTATGCTACCTGGTAGTTGCCTGCCTCGTTCTTGATGAGGTGGGTGGTGTAGCTCTTCGCAGCGTCGGTAGCGTACTGGTGTACTGCATCGAAATCGTAAGCTGCGCAATGCTGGACATAGTTGAAGTACTCCTCGTAGAAGGTGTTGAGGTCATCGTTGCAGAAGAGCCTCATGTAAGCCTGGAGCGGATCTTCAGGATACTTGCTCTCTCTCCATACCTGGGAGAATGCCTTGATGCCGTGCACCTGGGTGAAGTAGAACTGGAACCAGTAGCTTGCGTATCTGTGCCACTCGTGGAGGAAGCTGCGGTGATGGTTCGCGAGCCATACGTTCACATCGTAGCCGAATGCCTCCTGAGGATAGTCCTGGAAGCTCTGCCACTGTGCGCACTGCTCCCAGTATGCACATCCACCTGCACCGTTCGTGCCGTATCCGTAGCGGAATCCTACGTTCGCACCGAAGTCGGTAAGACTTCCCGATCCGTTGTAGAGCTTGTCCGCAGATACCTGATACTGGAAGCTGTGTCCGATCTCATGGCCGATGGTAGAACCCACTGGCTTGCAGGTGCTCGGATTTACCCAGAGGGCGCCGATGGTATCATCATATCCGGAGCCTGTGGCGAGCCACTCGGTCTGATAGAGGAGATATATCTGCATCTTGTACTGATCCAGGCGGCTCTCACCCTTGCCAGGCTCAGCCATTCCCAACTTCTTCACGTTGGTCTCGTAGAACTGCTCTGCCTTTGCGAGGAGGTCGTCCACGTCCACGCGAAGCGCGTTAGGAACAGAAGCGGCGTTAGGGTCGTCGCCGAACTCTGGCATCCAGAACACGAAGAAGTGCTCGCTCTGCTTCATTCTCCACCATGACCACTTCGCGTCGCTTCGGAGCATGTAGTCCGCTCCCTTCTCGAAACCGTCGTTGTATGGCCTTGGACAGTAGTACTTGTCGTAGTCCTTGATCTTGGACTTGTCCATCACGAGTACGGCGTCAGGGTTGGCATCCTGGTGGATGGTCACCTCAGCCTTGCTCTTGCCGGAAGTGAGAATGATCTTGGCCTCGCGATAGTTCTCCGAGTCGTTCTTGGAGAGGATGAAAGGCATCTTTACAGCACCGGCAGCACCTGAGCTCTTGGTGAGCTTGATCCATGACTCGTTGCCTGCAAGTGAGGCGCTCCAATCATAAGGTGCTGTGAAGGATACTGAGCCTTCAACGTCATTCCATGCCGCATTGACCACTGTCTGCGATACCTCAATGGTCTTGTCACCATTGTCGACCGGCTTGTTGTCGCAGGCAGTGAAAGCTGCGGATGCAGAAAAAATCAGGAGCGCAATCGCGCTCCTGACTGAGAGATTATTCGAATGTTGCATTGCAAACCAATTCTACGAATTTCGAAGCGTCAGACTTGCTTGCGTAAACGAAGTGCACCGTCTTCTGAGTTCCAGAAGCGATACCAGGATAACGTCCGATACCTACAGAACCGTCCTCTGCCCATGTCTCGACATAGTAGCAGCAGCCGTCGCCCCAGTTCTGGACATTGCCCTCACCGTCGCACCAGTAACCGATACCGTTTGCGGTGTAGCTGTCGTTCATGCTCCATGAACCATCTGCCTTGACCATGTACATGGCGATGTCGTCATCAGGATCTGCAGCCATCTCGAGGAATGACTCGAGTGACATGCCGAGGCCCTTCTCGACAGCGTCCTTATGGTTCGCGAAGACAAGCTCGTAAGCAGCATAGTCGCCCTCTGGGATAGAGAATGACTCCATGATGAGACCAGGGTCAGATACTGAGTACTGAACCTTGAAGCGAACATAGTCGTCGAAGTTCTGACCGTTCTTGATTGCGAAACCGACGTTGATTGCGAAGGTTGTACCTGCGGCAGCGTCGTCAGCTACGCTTGCGATGAGAGCCTTGTTTGCAGCATCGAGGGTGATGGTGCCGACATTGGCGCTCTCTGCGATGTTACCTGCAGCGGTATAGTACCATCCATTGGCACCGTAGGTAGGCTTGGTGAGATCCCATGCACCCCTGTTGGTGTTGATGTTGGAGAATACGATAGATCCGTTGCTTACACCTGCGAGCATATCTGAAACTGACATGCCGAGGTTCTTCTGGATAGTCTCAGCGTAGTCGTTGAGGTCGATAGTGACAGGTGACACATGACCTCTGCGGAACTCTGCATTGACGTTGATGGTAGCAGCTACGTCAGCACGGAGGTAAGGAGCCTCGCCCTCGCCGTATACGTGCTTGTGGCTGGCAGCATTGTAATCGTCGCTACAGCTGGTAAGGCCGAGAGCGAGACATGCCATTGCGATATAGATAATATTCTTTTTCATGCTAATAATTCTTTATCAGTTGACGACATATTACATACCGTAGCCTGGATTCTGCTTGAGCTTGATGTTGCCATCGAGGGCAGACTTAGGGATAGGGAAGATGTCGCTGTGGCGATCGGACTCAGCATCCTTGCAGAACCAAGACTTACCACAGTAAACGTTCATGTTGGTACCCTTGATGTTGAAGCGGATAAGGTCGTCACGACGGTGTGCCTCGCAGACGAACTCCTTAGCATACTCGTCGAGGAGACCGCCGAACTCGATGTCAGCACCACCTTCCTCGGTGATGATCCAGTGATCCTCTTCACCCATCTTCGCAGTGTTCTCCCTGTGGCCGTAGTTGTAGCTACTTCCACCGATGAGCTGCTCAGGGGTAACGGTTGCCTTGCTTGCGTCGTTGCCGAATGCCCTCATGCGGACTGCGGTAACGAGGTCAGCAGCGTCCTGGGTGGTCTCACCCTTGTAACCGCCGAGACGGAGAAGGCACTCTGCCTTCATGTACATGGCGTCAGCAAGACGGAAGTAAGGAACGTCGTCATAGCTGGTACCGAAGTCGCCGCTCTTGATCTCGTACTTGATGAGACGGTAGCTCTCGAATGGATAGCAACCAGGGTTGTCGATGCTGTGGAGCTCTCTTGTGTATACGAGTGGCTCAGCGTCTACCATGATGGCGCTGCCGTCCATTGCGAACTGCTGGCCACCGGTCCAGGTAACGTCCATACGGGTATCGCCCTCCTCGTAGGTGTCGAGGAACTGAGGGAATACGATTCCACCACCGGTTGCCCAGCCAGAGAAGTTCCAGCGAGCGCGGCCTGCATTGTGTGACCAAAGGTTAGCCATGTAGTTTCCGCCACCGTACTTGTTCTCGTAAGGGATACCGAAGATGATCTCCTTGTTTGAAGAGATGTCCTCCATGAAGTTCGAGCTGTAGGTGGCAGAGAGGCTGAAACCGCCTTCCATCACCTTCTCGAGCTCGTCGATACATTTGCCGTACCATGACTTGTCTGAGTCATCCTGGAACCATGCATTGTGGTTGAGGTAGAGCTTTGCAAGGATCATGTGGGCAGCGTACTTGTTGATCTTACCCATCTCGATGGTTGAAGGGCAGAGGTCAGCGACTGCGAGGAGCTCACTCTCGATCCACTCGAAGGTAGCCTTAGGATCTGACTGCTCAGGAGTCCAGCCTGCCTCGTGGATGAAAGTGGTGTCAAGAGGAATGTTGCGGAAAAGGTCGAAGAGGTTGTAGTAGTAGAGTGCCCTGTAGGCGCGTACCTGTGCTACGATGTTCTCGTTCGCGGTGATAGCCTCGTTCGCGAGGATCTTGTTACATGCGTTGACTCCGGCATAGTTGCTCTCCCAGTTCTGCTCGAGGAAACCGAGCTCTGAGTTGAAGTCATGCTTGTGCATAGGAATGTAGAGGTCACCCCAACCGATACCGATTCTGTTAGGAACACCCCATACATCTGAACTCATGTCCATG
>NZ_JBAEER010000100.1:0-2352 GCF_056207615.1 Candidatus Cryptobacteroides sp.
GTCGGTGAGGTCATCGCAGACAGCATACTCGCCTGGACCGCAGTCCCTCGCCATAGGGACATAGTCGAAAGGCTGCGCGAAGCCGGACTCAAGCTCAAGGTCGACGGACTCGTCGAGAAGGTTTCCGACGTGCTCGCAGGCCAGACAGTGGTAGTGACCGGTAACTTCTCGATCTCCCGTGACGCCGTGAAGAAGCTCGTCGAGGCCAACGGAGGAAAGAACGGTGCATCGGTCAGCAAGAAGACCTCATTCATACTCGCAGGCTCGAAGCCAGGTCCGGAGAAGATCAGGAAGGCGGACGAACTCGGAATCAGGATAGTGACCGAGGAGGAGTTCCTCTCGATGATCCCGGAGCAGGAAGTCATCCTGGATGACGCTGCCGAGCCAAAGACGACAGCAGAGATACCTGTGCAGGGAAATCTATTCGGATGGTAGGATGAACAACTGGAAGCGTACATATATCTCACTGAGGCCCGCCTTTACGAGCGACCTCTGGAAGATCGACTTGAAATCGATCTCTTCCGACGCGAGGAGACGATTCTTCAAGACGGTCAAGCTCGTGCGCTTCATCTTCACCGAGTTCAGGGAGCAGCACATGGGCTTCCAGTGCGTTGCGCTGAGCTATTTCGGATTCTTTGCACTAGTTCCTCTGCTTGCGACCATATTCTTCGTCAGCAAGGGTCTCGGTCTCTCGGACAAGATCCAGGAGCTTGCGCATGAATATGTGCATGCAGTCCAGCCTGAGCTCATCGATGTGCTCATCGACAAGGCAAACAACATCATCGACATCCTGATGTCCGGTCCGGTCGGATTCGTTTCCGGAGCCATCTTCCTATGGACCATCATCTGGCTGATGATCAACATCGAGCGTGTGTTCAACAATATCTACCGCACCAAGACCAACTACTGCGTCGAGCAGGTCAACCGAAAGGCATGGAAGAAGTCGCTGACCTATATCTCCCTACTCATCCTCATTCCTTTCATCGTGATCATCTTCGGTGCCGGCATCATGTTCTACACCTACCTCATCGATCTCACCGAATTCAGGATCATCGACGTCAAGGTGTTCAAGACGGTATTAAGCTGGCTCCTCTTCGGAGTTGTGGCTATCTTCACGATTTCCGCCATGTACAAGCTCATCCCTCAATATAAGATACGTTATAGATACGCGCTCATCAGCGCTGTGATATCCGGAGTCATTTTCACCGGTTTCCAGTTCCTCTACATCTCGACCCAGTTGTTCGTGACAAGATTGAGCGCTGTATACGGAATCCTCGCAGCGATCCCTCTCTTCATGACATGGATGAACTTCAGCTGGCAGATCATCATGTATGGCTGCATGCTCTGCAGAGGCTTCCACAACATTGATAGTTATAACCTCGAAGATTAGGACAGATAGATGGTATCGGAGTTTACTGAACAGGATTACGCCGTAATCAACGAAGCATACGAGGATCTCAAGGCATCGTCGTTGAAGCGCTGTTCCAACGAGCAGGAGCTCAAAGTGGTGCAGCAGGCCTTCGATTTTGCGAACAATGCCCACAAGAACGTGAGACGTCGTTCGGGAGAACCTTACATGCTCCATCCTATCGCTGTCGCCAAGATAGTGGTCAGCGACATCGGACTTGGCTACAAGTCCATCGCGGCCGCCCTTCTGCACGATGTCGTAGAAGATACCGATTACACGATTGATGACCTCCGAAACCTTTTCGGAGACAAGATAGCCTCGCTCGTGGACGGCCTCACCAAGATCAAGACCGTGCTCGACAAGGAAGACCAGGCAAAGACCGAGAGCATCCAGGCGGAGAACTTCAAGCGCATCCTCCTAACCCTGAACGACGATATCCGAGTCGTGCTCATCAAGCTTGCCGACCGTCTCCATAACTGTCGTACGATCGAGTTCATGCCGGAGTACAAGAGGGACAAGATCCTCAGCGAGACCATGTTCATCTTCATCCCTCTCGCCCATCGCCTCGGTCTCTACAGCATCAAGACTGAACTCGAGGACATCTGGCTCAGGTACAAGGAGCCGGACGCCTATGTCGATATCGCAGAACATGTGAACCAGGATGCCAATGCGAAGGCCAAGGAGCTCCAGGACTTCATGGAACCAATTGAGACTGCACTCAATCAGGCAGGCTTCTCGTTCGAGATAAAGAAGCGCGTGAAGACTCCATACTCGATATGGCATAAGATCCAGACCAAGGGCGTCACCATTGATCAGATATATGACCTCTACGCCGTAAGGATCATCTTCAATCCTGAGGCTACGACCATGTCGGGCACATACAAGGAAGACGAACGTGCGCAGTGCTACCACATATTCGCGCTTATCACGAGCATATACAAATA
>NZ_JBAEER010000101.1:0-18612 GCF_056207615.1 Candidatus Cryptobacteroides sp.
TACGGTAGTGGCTAATTATTTGTCTCCTTTATTTCGCTTGTAATCTACAACTGCCTGCCATCCAAAGAAGATGATATATAGAAGGAAGAATAACGACTGGGAAAGGTGAAGAAGTTTGTGATCACCTAAATAATCACAAAAAGAATCTACACACATCCAAATCGCACCAACAAGAAGGATTACTAATAGAATTCTCTTGATTGTGCGTGTCTGCTTGTCTGATTGTGTCGCCATACGCAATTGCAATTTATCTAACCAAATATAAATCTATTCTCCCGTATTTACATAGCCCGGCGCAAAGATTTAGCGTCATAACTGATTATTTTTCGAAAATGCTCGAAGATTCATCGTTCCAGTTGCACTCAATGACTAGTGATGACGTCCATGTGGAGGCTTAGGGAGAGGACCGACCTCGAACCACAAGACACAAAAACAAAAAAGCCACCCAAGGTATTGGATGACAGCTATATGGTGAGGTCTCAGTTGCTCCCTTCGTACTCGGAAGACTGATATGTATTTTTAAATTAGTAGCGGGAGAAGGACTCGAACCTCCGGCCTCCGGGTTATGAGCCCGACGAGCTACCAACTGCTCTATCCCGCGATGTGGATTGCAAAGATACGCAAGATTTTTAAATCCGCAAATTTTGTTTATAAAAATTTTAAAAAATCCGGCCTATTCGCCGCTGATTCGGTCCATGTGGCAGAGGATGAGCTTACCGTTCTCGCCCCTCAGGTGCATACCGCCACCCTCGCAATAGCGCCACCACTTGCATGACCCGCATTTCCCTTCCCTGGCCCATGAACGGTCGCGATAAGGTTGGAAGCGATTCTCCCAGACGTCGATGAAATCGTCCTTGTAGATATTACCCTGATCATAGTCGGCGCGTATGCTGCCGCAAGCCGAGATCGCACCGTCTATACGCACGGAAGCAACGCTGAGACCTGCCTGGCAGCTGAAGAGATGGTCTCGCACCATGCCCTCATAACGTCCGAGGAAACCTTCGCAACCGTAGCTGGCGTCTATCCTTCCCTCCTCGCGGGTCCGGGAAATGAAAGCCATCAGCCCGCGGAAGCGTTCTGCCGAGAGCTGGAGCTCGGGATCCTTCGCAGCACGCCCTACCGGAAAGATGGTAAAAAGACGCCAATGCTTGAGGCCCAGAGAAATGAGATACTCCTTGAATTCTGCAAGCTTCTCGTAGTTTCGGTTGTTCACGCAGGTCACGACATCGAACTCGATCGAAGGCTCGTGGGCAAGTATCTCCACGGCCTTGGAGGCATATTGGAAACCGTCAGGACAGCCGCGCATCCAGTTATGGTCAGCCTCGAAGCCGTCGAGGCTGATGGTCAGGGAATGTATGCCGGCACCGAGTAGTCCGTCAATCATCCTCGGGGTCATCAGACGACCGTTGGATACCATTCCCCATGGAAATTCGAGATCATAGATGCGGCGTCCGTTGCTGAGTATGTCCGGGCGGACCAACGGCTCACCTCCGGATACGATCACCATGATCTTGTGAGAATCATATTTCTCCTTGACACGGAGGAGGACCCTCTCGAAGTCCTCGAAGGGCATGTCAGGGTGGACATCAGACACCTTGCAGTCACTTCCGCAGTGGCGGCAGGCATTGTTGCATCTGAGGGTCGACTCCCAGAAAAGCTGGGTCAGAGGGTGCTCTTCGCGGGCATCCTTCACCAGCTGACGGTTCAGCTCGAGCGCCAGACGCTGTCTGATCGAAAGTTCCGACATCCTACTCAGTCTTATCCTGCTCCATCTGGCGATACTCGACCGGACGGATCCCGTAAAGCAGCCTTATGGAACCTGGACCGTCCTGTCTCCTGACGACAGTGTCCTTAGGCGCAAGAGCCCCTGAGCCAGGGCCTTCTTCGGGCTCTGATTCAGGGGTTCTGGAAACTTTCGAAGACGACGAGCAAGCTCCTGCGAGGGACCCGAGCAGCACTGCCACGCCCCAGGCACAGATCCTGGTCAGTCTTTTCTTCATATACTTATGCGATTACTTCTGCGTCGTATCCGAGCTTCTTGAGAGCAGCCTTGAGCTTCTCAACGGTAATCTTCGAAGGATCGTAGGTAACCTTGACCATCTTGTCGTCAACAGAAACCTCGAGACCCTTGACGCCCTTCTCGAAAGAGATGTTCTCCTTCACCTTCTTTGCGCAATTCTCGCAATGGATGGTGGTTTTGAAGGTCACGGTCTTTGTCTCGACCTTGCTCTTCTTGAAAAGCTGGATCTCTGTGTTGTTCATGTTTTCAGCCGAAGCTGTCTGGGCACCTGCGAGCATTGCAGCTGCGAGGATTGCCATTACTGCTATCTTCTTCATATTCTGCTAAGTTATAGTTTTTATTCTGTTTTCCAAAGTGTGAACCTGAGGCCTGCATAGACCTTGATGCCCATGAGCGGTCCCCATACGCAGCTCGCGTCGAAGTCCGGAGCGAAAGTATCAAAAACCTCGCCATTCTTATGGCCGAGAATTACGTTCTTCTGTCTGAAGTTGGTAAGGTTCTCGCCGCCCACATATATGTCGACGCCCTTGAATCTCTTTGTAACCTGAGCATAGAGCAAAGGATAGACAGGAGTCTTGCCGTCCTTGTAGAGGAGATTGCCCTCGGCATCCTTGAGGTTGGCCATGAAATCGTATACGCGGCTAGGACCGTTCACCGAAGCGGTGAAGTCGAAGATCCACTTATTGAGGTTGGTCGCATACTGGAGGGTAAGCACACCCTTGTACTTGCTGGTCATAGGCTTCTCTACGAGTCCCACCTTGTCGGCAAGAGAGGTCTTGGCGTTTGTGTAGCGGCCGGTGAGGGTCACAGTGAATCCGCGGAAAGGCTCGCATGAGAAGTCGAGCTGGTAAGTATCGGTGAATGAACGGCCATGGTCGAGACTCTTGAGGTCATAGAAATCGATCGCGCCCATGTAGTGTTCATAGTCGACCATAGCCTGCTGCACGAACTGGGTGCGGAAATAGTCGAAGCTTACATAAGCATTGTCAGATGCGCCGAGAGGGAAATAATAGGTCGCATTGCCGCCGAAGATCCATGCATCCTCGAGGAGGTGCTTGTTGAAGTCGCCCTTGAACTCCTTCGAAGTCGAGAACACACCGACATTGTCGGTGAGCGGTGATGAGTACCTGATACCGCGACCGGCGTTGGCACGGAGCACGAGCACATCCTCGACAGGGGCATACTTGAGGGTAAGACGAGGCGAGAACTTGAATCCGTCGCCCTTGAACCAGTCGCCGCGAAGTCCGAGGATAGAAGAGAACTTCTCACCTGCGGGGAAAGTATACTCGCCGAAGATGCCGGCATTCACGAGCGCAGGTGCCTTTTCCTCAGCGTACTTGCCCAGGAGGAGTATCCTCTCGAGATTCTCCTTGTAGACGTCGCCGGTAGCGCTGAGACCGAGGGTAAAATGATGGTCCTCGCTGAGTTCATTCTGGTACAGGAGGTTGACGAATGCCGAGTGCTGGCTTGCAATATATGAGGTCGCACCGAAATGCGAATTCATGTCGTAATAGGTATAGTCGAGCACGGCTGCGACATTCTGGGAATTGTCCTCATTGAGAGGAACGCCGACCTTGAGGTAGCCACCGATGGACTGATTGAGGATGTTCGAGCCCCACGCGCTGGTCTTGTCGGCCATGTAGTTGTCATACACATACTCCGGCTGCCCCCACATGGACATCTCGCCCTTCTTGTTGGTATGCATCTCGTACTGACCGCCGCGGCGGGTATCGCGGATTGCGCGCACGCCGAAACGGACCTGCACGCCGTTGAGCGAATAGTAGAGCCAGCGGTTGCTGAGGTTGAACTGGAGCTGCTTAGGATCGTCGAGGAAACCGTCCATGTTCTCGTCCATGCTGATGAAGTTGCCGCTGACATGGCCGAGGAGAACCGTGCTCCAAGAGTCATTGAGCTGAAGCGAGGACGCGACGTTGAAGTCGGTCTTGGTATCGTTCATGGTCGAAAGGTTGATGAACAGAGGCTTCTCGTCGGTAGGCTTGCGGTGCTCCATGTTGATCTGGCCGGTGATGGACTCGACTCCGTTGATTACGGAAGTAGCGCCCTTCGCGATCTGGATGCTCTCAAGCCACTGGCCAGGCACATACGCAAGTCCGAACGGAGCTGCGAGACCGCGCATGACTGGGCGGTTCTCGTCGAGCATCTGGGTATAGGTTCCGCTGAGACCGAGCAGACGGATCTGGCGTGCTCCGGTCACCGCATCAGAATAGCCTACGGTGACGCTCGCAGAGTTCTCGAAGCTCTCCGCAAGGTTGCAGCAGGCCATGGTACAGAGACCTGCAGCCGTGATCACCTCCGTCCTGACAGGCTTCTGCTTGGAAAGGAAGGAGGTCTGCTGACGCCCTACGAACACGGTGGCATCGAGGCTGTCAGCCCTGTCGCCGTAGATGTCGTCAGTGTCGATGTCCTGCGCAAAGACTGAAACCGGCGCGATGGACATGACTGCAATGATGGTATAGATTATCTTTTTCATCTTTGAATCCTCTAATTGATAACGAATGATAAAATCGGTACGCACGTACGTGCATACGCAAAGCCCGGGACGCACTTTCAGCACGTCCTCACGCAGGCCACGACGTGGCCGAGCCTTTTATCAGACTCTGAGGATACAGAAATTGGATAGCCTGTCCACCCCAGGCAGGGAGACGGCGAGCGGCCTGAAGGCCACGGAAGAGAAGGAGCCAAGCTCGAGGCTTGGGAACTGGGGAACGAGCAGGGTCTGACAGTCTATCGTAACATGCTCGAAACCCGAAACATGATCGCTGTCCCCGGTAAGGAAAAGCTGGATGGAATCGTTGGTGCAGCATCCGTCCTCATCATCGCAATCATCGCAGCAATCGCAACCTTCATGCTCCTGACAGCAGCAATCGCAGCAGTCTTCACAACTGCAATGGCCGTGGTGATGATGGTGTTCAGGATGGATTTCATCGCAGGAGGTTCCCTCGATGAGCAAGGTCAGGTACCGTTCTCCCGTATGGTTGCAGCTGTGGATATTGACGCCACCGATACCCAGGACGTAAAAAACGACCAGGGTAAGCGAAATAAGGGAAATTATGACCTTCCTAATGCACATTTCAGGCCACAAATATAGTATTTTTTAAAATATTTTCATAACTTTGACCCAAATAACGCCTTTGAAAATGAAGTTTTGGAAAACGACTCTCGCAGTGATTGTCGGCGTGATTATCGCCAGCATAATCTGCTCTATTTTCGGTCTGATGATGCTCGGTGGAATAGCATCAATGGGCTCGGGGGCTTCTGTCCCTCCTTCTACCGGAGTGCTCAAGATCGACATGTCGACAATGACCATTTCCGAACAGAGTAGAGAAGCCAATCCCATGGAGTCTCTCCAGGGCGGAAACTCGATGACCCAGGTAGGCGTATGGGATGCAGTCCAGGCATTGAACATCGCAGCCGAGGACCCCGGCGTCAAGTACGTATACATCCTTGCTGACGGAGCGTCCGGCGGCTACGCTGAGCTCGAGGAGTTCAGGATCGCCCTTGACAATCTTCGCAACAGAGGCAAGGCAGTGATCGCGTATATCGAGAATCCCGGCAACGCTGCTTACTATCTCGCATCGGTAGCAGACAAGGTATACATGACCTCATGCGAGGGCGGAATGAACGAGATCGTGGGTATCTCTACCCAGATCATCTTCCTCAAGGACCTTCTCGACAAGCTTGGAGTCAACGTACAGCTCATCCGCCACGGCAAGTATAAGTCAGCCGGCGAGATGTATATCCGTAACGACATCAGCGCGGAGAACAGGCTCCAGTACGAGACTCTCCTCGGCACCATCTGGGAAGACATGAGCGCAAAGATTGCCGCCTCACGCGGAATCACAGCAGAGCAGTTCAATGAATATATCGACGGGCTCAAGCTCAACTCTCCCGAGGATTTCCTTTCCGCAGGTCTTGTCGACGAGCTCTACACAAGAGAGGAACTTCAGAACCAGCTCGCCACTTTATATATGGTAGAGAAGTTCAGCAAGGTCAAGTTCATCGACTTCCCTGAATACGCCGCAGCAAAGGTCACCACCAATTACAGGTCCAAGGAGAAGATCGCGATCGTCTATGCTGACGGCGAGATCATCGACGGAAACGACAAGAAGGAAGTCGCTGGCGACCGTTTCGCATCCATCATCGCAAAGGTACGCCAGGACAGCAGCGTCAAGGCTGTCGTATTCCGCGTAAGTTCTCCTGGAGGAAGCGTACTCGCATCAGAGAAGATCAAGAACGAGATAGAGCTTCTGCGCGAGTGCAAGCCTGTAATCGCGTCTTACGGAGCCTATGCCGCTTCGGGCGGATATTGGATCTCAAACAGCTGTGACAAGATTTTCTCTGACGCCACTACCCTTACCGGATCGATCGGCGTATTCAGCATGATACCTGAGGTCAGCAAGACCACGAAGAATCTCGCCCATGTGAACGTGGTCACCATCGGCACCAACGCCCACAGCGACATGTACAGTCTTATGAGACCGTTCGACCAGGACGAGCTTGACTACATGCAGGCATCAGTCGAGTCCATCTACGATAGATTCACCAGCATAGTTGCCGAGGGTCGCGGACTCGAGGTAAGCTATGTCGATGATATAGCCCAGGGCAGGGTCTGGGCAGGTGCGGACGCGCTCAAGATCGGTCTCGTAGACCAGATCGGAACCCTGGAGGATGCGGTACACTATGCAGCGGAGGTTGCCCATGGAGTCAACGGCAGCGACCTCAGCAGCTGGCAGATCGTATCATACCCTAAGCCTCTCACCCTCATGGATCAGGTCTATGAGATGGTAGGCATGTCCAAGGAAGAGCTCGTGTTCGCGGGAACTCCTTTCGCAGGCGTAGAGAGGGCTTTCAGGGATTTCAATGAAACTAAGGCAGGACAGGTTTATGCCAGAATGCCGTATGCAATAACCGTAGAATAAGATTTTTATGGAAAACTTGGCAATGGGATTTCAGCTTATGCTGATAGGTATGGTTACCGTGTTCATGATCCTCATGATCGTGATCTACGGCAGCAAGCTCCTCATTTCCGTCATCAACAAGATTGCTCCGGAGGAGGTAAAGAAAGAAAAGTCATCGTCAGAGGGAGAAGTCCCAATGGCAATACTCCAGGAGGCTGTCGCACAGCTTACCGGAGGCAAGGGTCATATTGTAAACTTAACCAGAATCAACTAGTACATATATGAGAGAAGTAAAACTCAGTCTCGTATTCAGGGACATGTGGCAGAGCGCCGGTAAGTATCAGCCAAGGGTAGACCAGCTCGTGAAGGTTGCTCCCGCAATCATCCGTATGGGATGCTTCGATCGCGTCGAGACCAACGGCGGTGGCTTCGAGCAGGTGAACCTTCTTTTCGGAGAGAATCCTAACATCGCTGTCAGGGAATGGACCAGGCCTTTCCATGAGGCAGGCATCCAGACACACATGCTCGACCGTGCACTCAACGGACTCAGGATGAGCCCATGTCCAAAGGATCTGAGACAGCTCTTCTATAGGGTAAAGAAGGCCCAGGGTACAGATATCACCCGAATCTTCTGCGGACTCAATGACCCGAGGAACGTGATTCCTTCGATCAAGTACGCCAAGGACGCAGGAATGATCGCCCAGGCGTCGCTCTGCGTAACCTTCTCCCCTGTCCATACAGTCGAGTACTATCTCGACCTTGCGAAGCAGTTCATCGAGGCTGGTGCTGACGAGATCTGCCTCAAGGACATGGCGGGTATCGCACGTCCTGCATCACTCGGAAAGATCGTAGCCGGCATCAAGGCTATCAAGAAAGACATCATCATCCAGTACCATTCTCATGCAGGTCCTGGCTTCAACATGGCATCCATCCTCGAGGTTTGCGAGAATGGTTGCGACTATGTAGATGTCGGCATGTCGCCTCTCTCATGGGGTACCGGTCACGCTGACGTGATTGCCGTACAGGAGATGCTCAAGGACGCTGGATTCAAGGTTAAGGAGATCAACATGGAGGCATACATGGAAGTACGCACCCAGATTCAGGAGATGCTTGACGACTTCCTCGGCTACTATTGTCCGGATCTCAACAGGGTCAACAACTCACTCCTCATCAAGCCAGGCCTCCCTGGCGGAATGATGGGATCGCTCATGACCGACCTTGAGGACAACCTCGCACAGCTCAACAAGTGGAAGACCAAGAACGGTCAGCCAACTCTCACCACCGACCAGATCCTCATCAAGCTCTTTGACGAGGTGGCTTACGTATGGCCACGCGTCGGATACCCTACCCTCGTGACTCCGTTCTCGCAGTACGTGAAGAACCTCGCGCTCATGAACGTGATCCAGATGGAGAAGGGCAAGGAGCGTTGGAGCATGATCGGAGACAATATCTGGGATATGATTCTCGGAAAGGCAGGAAAGCTTGCCGGTCCTGTCGCTCCTGAGCTCGTCGAGCTCGCGAAGTCACAGAATCGTGCATTCCTCGAGAACGACCCTCAGGAGAACTATCCTGACTGCCTCGACAGCTTCATCGAGAAGATGAAGGCTAACGGTTGGGACAGGGGTCAGGACGACGAGGAACTCTTCGAGTACGCAATGCATCCAACCCAGTATGAGGCATACAAGAGCGGCAAGGCAAAGGCTGACTTCGAGGCCGATCTCGCTAAGCGCAAGGCAGAGAAGAATGCTCCTTCAGCAGCAGCAATGCCTTCAGTGATAACAGTAACTCTCAATGGCCAGACCTATAAGCTCGACGTCGCATACGGTGACGCAGTTCCTACCGCAAGCCCAGAGGCCGCAGCCCCTGCTGCTCCTGCAGGCGCAGGTGAGGACATTCCTGCTCCGCTCTCCGGCAAGTTCTATCTTACCAGCGAGCCAGGCGAGCAGCCTAAGAAGGTCGGCGACAAGGTAAAGAAGGGCGACACGCTCTGCTACATCGAGGCCATGAAGGTGAACAACGCCATCAGCGCTGACTTTGACGGAACCATCACCGCCATCCTCGCCCACAACGGCGACACCATCGACGAAGACGACGTGATCCTCAAGATCGCTAGAAACTAAAGGAGGACAGGGATGGACGGTTTTGTTGAAATATTGAGGAAGCTCTACGAGATGACTGCCCTGAGCAGCATCATCGCAGACCCTACCTTCCTCGTGATGTATCTCATTGCGTTCGGATTGCTGTACCTCGGCATCGTGAAGAAGTATGAACCTCTTCTTCTCGTTCCTATTGCGTTCGGCGTCCTCATCGCAAACTTCCCTGGAGGCGACATGGGTGTCATCCAGGCTGACTCTCTCGGCTATGTTACCCTCGCCGATGGCACAAAGGAAATTATCTGGGACATGCCTCTCCACAAGATTGCGCATGAGTTCGGCATAATGAACTACCTCTACTACGCATTGATCAAGTCCGGACTCCTCCCACCTGTGATCTTCATGGGTGTCGGTGCGATGACTGACTTCGGTCCTATGCTCCGCAACCTCAAGCTCGCCATCTTCGGCGCAGCTGCACAGTTCGGTATATTCGCAGTGTTCATCGTTGCCCTTCTCCTGGGCTTCACCCCGCAGGAAGCAGGTTCTCTCGGAATCATCGGCGGTGCTGACGGTCCTACCGCAATCTTCACCACCATCAAGCTTGCGCCTCACCTTCTCGGCCCTATCGCCATCGCCGCATACAGCTACATGGCTCTCGTTCCGGTTATCATCCCTCTCGTGGTGAAGCTTCTCTGCAGCAAGAAGGAGCTCGCTATCAACATGAAGGAGCAGGACAAGCTCTATCCTGAGAAGAATGAGATCAAGAACATGCGCGCCGTGAAGATCATCTTCCCTATCGCAGTTACCACCATCGTGGCAATCTTCGTCCCTACTGCAGTTCCGCTCGTAGGTATGCTGATGTTCGGTAACCTCATCAGGGAGATCGGTCCAGACACAAGCCGCCTCTTCAATACCGCAAGCAACGGTCTCATGAACGCAGCCACCATCTTCCTCGGACTTTGCGTCGGCGCGACCATGACCTCTGAGGCTTTCCTCAACCTCACTACCATCGGCATCGTGATCGGAGGCTTCCTCGCTTTCGCTCTCAGCATCGCAAGCGGTATCTGCATGGTGAAGGTTTGGAACCTTTTCGCGAAGAAGAAGATCAATCCGCTCGTAGGAGCTACCGGCCTTTCTGCCGTGCCTATGGCAAGCCGCGTTTGCAACGGAATCAGCACCAAGTACGATCCGAAGAACCATGTACTCAACTATTGCATGGCTTCGAATATCTCCGGTGTCATCGGTTCAGCTGTCGCTGCCGGTATCCTCATCTCTTTCCTCGGCTAAATTCAACCTACATAACAGAAAGAGGGTCCGACCATCTGGGTCGGGCTCTCTTTCGTTTCCGCTCGTTGTTATCGCAGCTGCCCCGAGGGGCATGCCGACTACACTAAGTTTCGACAAATGTTTCGGCGGCGGGCTGTCCCACCGGAGACCTTCCGCCTCGCACCATCCCTCCCACCGCGCTGCGCTTGTGGGCCCCCCCCGTTTACGAAGTCACGGGTGACTAGGGGTCCCGGTGGGGACAGCCTGCCGCCGAGACAAGCATGCACCGTAGTTTGGCACGAACGACAAAAAACAAAGGATTTTTGGAGTTCGCGCCAGCAAAACGTAGAAAAAACGCTAAAAACACGTCACGAAAGACAAAAACAAGCCGTTTTTTGTCGCTCGCGCCATGGGCGAGCAAAAGGCCGCTGGCAAAAAGACAGGATTTAGGCAAATGATGGATCTACCTTTGGGTGACTTTGACGACGGTCCTGGTGGACGTAGTGACCTTGAGAGAGTCGTCGATACGAAGGCAGAGGACAGCGTAGACATGGTGGTCTGAGCTGTCTGACGACGCCAGGACACGAATTACGGACTTTTCCGGAAGCGAGAGATGGAGGTCAGTGAAGAGGTCGCTGAGTTTCTTCTTCCCCTTCATGCCGAGAGGCCTCAGCCAGTCACCTTCTGCCCAGGGCCTGATGACGGCACCTGAAGGAAGCTTTTCAGCATCATAGATCAGGGTGCCAGCCGGACAACGAAGATCCATGGATGGATCATAAGGTAACTCTTCGAACACGAATGAAGGCTCAGGCGCCCCGGACTTGTCTGAGATCAGAAGCCTGTCTGAAGCAGAATAGAGCCTGTAATCAGCGCTCTCAAAGCATTTGCCGGAGAAGGTGGCGTCATTGTCCGACAGGAGTCTGCAAACGTCAGAAATCACGGCAGAAGAGAATCCGTAGCTGTCAAGGATATCATAGAGCAGATACTCCCAATGCTTGATAGAGAGAAGCCTGGAAACAACGACACTATCACCGTCCATGACTTCCGTGCGATTCTCGGCGCACCAGTCATCAACGATTGCAGAGGCCGCTGAAAAATGTTTCATGTCGCGGTTCAGGACCTGGACGAAGGCTCCGTTAATCTCCGAGAACACAGGGAAAACCTGATTTCGGATCTTATTCCTGCCATACTCGTTCTCGAGATTGGTCCTGTCCGTCCTGAAGGGCACTTCGTGATCTCTGGCATAGTCTTCAATCTCAGCCCTGGTCATTCCAAGGAGAGGTCGGATCACCGCCGGAGGCATCTTATATGAATGCGACGAAATTTGTCGCACCATGCCGTCGGACATGCCCACAATACCCCTCAGGCCTGTTCCGCGCAGCAGGTTGAGCATGAGAGTCTCGGCATTGTCGTTGGCGTTGTGGGCGACGGCCACAGCATCGTAGCCCTCGTCGGCACACAACTGCGCAAACCAGCCATACCTGAGCTCACGGGCGGCCATCTCTATGCTGACGCCATGTTCCCGAGAATATGCTACGGTATCGAAGTCCTTCCCGTGGAACCTGATTCCATGCGCTGCAGCCCAATGCTCCACCAACTCCGCATCCTGGTCACAGTCGCCGGGACGAAGATGGAAATTGCAATGAGCGATGGCGAGGCCCTCATATATACGACTATGGCTGAACATGATGTCAGCCATAGTCATTGAATCGATGCCTCCGCTTACAGCCAGGAGAACTTTCATATTGGTCTTCGATTACTTCTTAGACGAAATGGTGTAAGTGAAACCGAACGCGATAGACTCCTTGAACTGTACTGCAGGACCGCCCTCTGGATGCTTCTTGGTCACGATCTTGACCATGTCATCATAGATGAGGTTGGTAGTGAGGGTAAGTGCGAAGTACTTGGCGAGCTTCCAGTCGATACGGTTATCCCAGTTGATACGAGGACATGGATGAGCCTTGTGGTCCTTGAGGTAATCCTCGAAGAGAACGAACTGAGTCGTATAGAAGAACTTGTCGTTGACCTGAGCCTTGAGGTCGACCTTGAGCATGGCACCAAACTCGAATCTGTGTGAGCGATATGGGCTAAGATTGCCACCGCCGAAGCCTTTCTCGATGGCCTGCTGATTCTTTGCTGCGATCTCCTCGTCTGAGAGTCCCTCGAACTCCTTCTTGAGCTTCATAGAGTAAGCAGTACGGTATGCAGGGTCGATCACGAAGGTGTAACCACCGGTGAGAGGCGCGAAGCTGACGCTGAACCAATCCTTAGGCTTCCAGTCGATACCAAGCGCGAGAGTGGTGTACGCAGGTGAAAGGAAGTTTGACTTACCTACGCGAGCGTCCTTCCAGTCCTGCCTGGTAGGATCAATAGGATTACCATCGTCGTCATGCTTTGCTGCTGGAGTCTTGTACTCGTAACCTGTAGTGAACTGTGACTTGAAGTCATAGTTGGCTGAGAAGTAGAGCTTATCCTTGATCTGATAACCCCAGCGAGACTCGAGGTAGATACGGTCAGCATTCTTCTGAAGGAGTGGCTTCGAAGAAGCGTAGAGGAATCCGTAGTCGAGCTGGAGACGGTTGTTCCAGAACATTGCCTCCTTCTTGTAGTTCGCGTTACCGTCGATATAGGCGGCAAGTGACACGGTGTTGTCACCACCGGCCGCCCAGTTGGTGAGAGATGTCTGTCCGAGATTGATGTTTGTGGCAAGAGACTCAACCCAGAAATCCTTGAACCTAGGGGCTGGGGCTGGAGCCTCAGGTGCTGCTGCGGCTGCTGCGGCTGCTGCGGCTGCTGCCTCGTCCTGTGCCATGGCAGCGAATGAGCTGAGCATTGCTGCGATTATGATAATAGTCTTCTTCATGTTCTGTATGAATTAAGATTAGTATGAAATTGCAAATACGACTCTCTTTGATGAAGGCTTGCCGCTGTAGATGCACTTGCCCTCTTCCTCGCATACGACGGTATCCTCAGGGATGCATCGTATGGTTGCCTTGGTCTCATCCTTGATAGCCTGCTCGGTCTCAGGAGTACCATCCCAATGGCAGAGAAGGAAACCGCCCTTCTGGATCTCGGTCTTGAACTCCTCCCAGGTGTCAACCTTGCGGATGTTCGCCGAACGGTAGGCTGCCGCCTTGTCATAGATATTCTTCTGGATGTCCTCGAGGAGAGCATCGATGCGGGCGCTGAGACCTTCCATTGGTGCAGACTCCTTGGTGAGGGTATCACGGCGAGCAAGCTCCACAGTACCGTTTGCAAGGTCGCGTGGGCCGATGGCAACACGTACAGGAACTCCCTTGAGCTCCCACTCCGCGAACTTGAATCCTGGGCGGAGAGTATCACGATCGTCAACCTTGACGCTATGGCCTGCAGCCTCGAGTTCCTTCTTGATCTCGTACATCTTGTCGAGGATGGCGTTGTGTTCCTCCTCTGTCTTGAAGATAGGAACCATCACGACCTGGATAGGTGCGAGCTTCGGTGGAAGCACGAGACCGTTATCGTCTCCATGAGACATGATGAGAGCACCCATGAGACGGGTTGAAACGCCCCACGATGTTGCCCATACATACTCCTGCTTGCCTTCCTTGTTGGTATATGTAACGTCGAATGACTTAGCGAAGTTCTGTCCGAGGAAATGAGATGTACCTGCCTGGAGAGCCTTACCGTCCTGCATCATGGCCTCAATGGTAAGGGTATCAAGCGCACCTGCGAATCTCTCGTTAGGGCTCTTATGTCCTACGATCACAGGAAGAGCCATCACATTGCGTGCGAAATCAGCATACACGTTGACCATGCGGTTGGTCTCCTCGATAGCCTCCTGAGCGGTAGCATGTGCAGTATGTCCCTCCTGCCAGAGGAACTCTGCGGTACGGAGGAAAAGACGGGTACGCATCTCCCAGCGTACGACGTTAGCCCACTGGTTGCAGAGGATAGGGAGATCCCTCCATGAGGTGATCCAGTTCTTGTATGTAGACCAGATGATGGTCTCGGAAGTAGGACGTACGATGAGTTCCTCCTCGAGCTTAGCCTCAGGATCGACAACGACGCCCTTTCCGTTAGGGTCGTTCATGAGACGGTGATGTGTCACTACCGCACACTCCTTCGCGAAGCCTGCGACGTGCTCAGCCTCGCGGCTGAAGAAAGACTTAGGGATGAAGAGAGGGAAATATGCATTGACATGTCCTGTCTCCTTGAACATCTTGTCAAGCTCATGCTGCATCTTCTCCCAGATCGCATAACCATAAGGCTTGATCACCATACATCCCCTGACTGCAGACTGCTCTGCGAGGTCAGCCTTTACAACGAGGTCGTTGTACCACTGAGAGTAGTTCTCGGACCTGCTTGTCACTTCTTTTGCCATCTTATATTGATTTTGTTGAAAAAACTTAGTATCATTGTGCAAGTTAGCATGCTAATTGCTATGCAATTCGCAACGAAGTGCGAATGTACGAATTTTTATCCAATTTATAGGAGAGAGACGAAATGAAAATAAGGTTTTGCATACTTGTTTCCGCCATTATTGCCGTATCGGCATGCGGAACCACGAAAAACATCTCCGATCTTGCTTATCAGGACGATCTTTACTCGGCCTCAGGCAGACCGTCATCAACAGTCTCCAAGGCTGACAAAGCGGCAGCAGACTCGCTCGTAGAGGCGACAAAGAAGACCATGTCACTCGTTGACGAGCAGGAAGAGGAGCTTGCGAAAGATGCCGAAAAGATCTATAAGAACATGAAGGTCGGCAACACGACCATCCAGATACCGGAGAACGCCACCGTCAACATCTATGAGAACTATGACCCATGGGGATGGAGCTATCCGAGCTTCTATTTCGGCGTCGGCTTCCATTCATGGAGTTGGTATCATGACCCTTGGTTCTACGGTCCATACTATTATTCGTGGCATAGTCCATTCTACTGGCACGGTTGGTACGACCCTTGGTTCCATGACCCATGGTATATAGGATTCTACCCGTTCTATGAGCCTTGGCACTACCATGGATGGTATTGGGGACCATACTGGTACTCTTACGACATGGGATTCTACGATGGTTACTATTCCGGATTCTACCACAACCGCGGCTATCAATACACCGCTACCCCTATGAGCAGATATCCCAGCTCAGTAGCAGGAATGCGCAGCGGAGCCATGGCCAGCGCAGCACGCACAAGGACCAACGTCGCAGGTACCGCAGTATCGAGGACCGCAGGTGGAGTCTCAAGGACCGCTGGCACTGCAACTACAAGGACTGCTTCAAGCGCGACTGCAGTTGCACGCAAGGCTGTCGACTCGAAGACCATGACCCAGATCGCACGCACATCTACAGGATCATCTTCTACCGTAAGGTCTGCATCGAACTCTGACGTCAGGAGCGCAAGCACCAACGTAAGAAGCAGCCAGTCCAGCTCAAGCACCAGCAGGAGCAGCGTAGGTAGCACCAGCAGGAGCAGCGTAGGCAACACCACCACGAGAAGCAGCAGCTACTCTACCCCTGCAACATCCACCTACCGCAGATCTACCTCGAGCAGCAGCACTTCCCGCTCAAGTTCATATAGCGGCGGCAGCACATCCAGGGGCAGCGTATACCAGAACGGAAGCGTGACCAGGAGCAATGGCAGCAGCTACTCGGGAAGCACTTCAAGAGGATATGAGGGCACCACACGCAGCGCAGGAAGCTATTCTGGCGGCACATCACGCAGTGCTGGATCATACAGCGGCGGTGGCGGATACTCTGGCGGCGCATCACGCAGCTCCGGCGGATACTCTGGCGGCGGAAGCACCACACGCTCAGGTGGTGGCGCACCGGCAGGAAGGCGTTAATCTAAATCAAGACAGAAATGAAGAAAATCATATTCACAACCTTGCTTGCATTGACCGCAGGAATTGCGGCCCACGCGCAGAACATGTATGACGGGCTCTTCTTCAGCGAGAACGACTACGTGGGCTCTGCCAGGACCCTGGGAATGGGCAATGCATTCACAGCCCTCGGTGGCGATACCGGTGCTATGGGCCTCAACCCTGCCGGCACCGCCATCATCAAGAACCTCCAGGCATCGTTCTCCGTCGGTTTCAATACCGCGATCAGCGGAGCACAGGGAACCCAGCCGGAGCAGTGGTTCGGCGACTACACGAGCAGGCGCACCACCAATGCCAGCATTCCAAACATCGGTATCGTATACAGCTTTGACACCCACAGGAGCTCAGGCGTGAAAAGGGTGACCTTAGGTTTTGCATCCAATGTCTCGAAGGTGTTCCTTGACAACACCAAGGCCAGCGGCAACACATACGGCACCTCGTATGCCGGCTGGCTCGCCGCAAACACCAACGCGCCCTATTCTTCGCTCGTGAAATCTGACGCGTACGAAAACGGATTCTATCCATGGGACTGCATCGCCGGAGTACAGGGCGGACTCATCAGCAACATCGGCGGAGAGGAGAAACTCTACGTGGGTGCAACTGAGAAGTACACCATCAACCCGGACGGCACGTACAACATATACAGCGCAGGCACCCTCAAGCAGGATTACGGAAGAAGCCTCGAAGGCGCAAAGAAGGACGGAGTCATCAACTTGGGCCTCAACATCAACGACTGGATCTTCGTCGGAGCGAACTTCGGAATCACTTCCATAAGATACGAGATGGGTTGGCACATTGAGGAGGCCGCTCAGGACATGAAGGATTTCGACATCGTATTCAATGAAAAGGGAGCGGAAGTCCTCACCTACTTCAAGAGCCTTCGTTACCAGTATCGTTTCAACGTGAGGGGATCAGGCATGTACGGTAAGTTCGGACTCATCATGACTCCTACCAAGTCACTCCGTATCGGAGCAACGGTTCAGACTCCTACATATCAGGCGATGACCGAGACATGGAACGTTGCTGCAACCAGCAGTTATGACAATTCGAAGTACAACAGCGAGTCCGGCAGTCCAAGCGCACAGCAGAGATACGTGCTCCACACTCCTTGGCATGCAAGCGCCGGTGTGGCATATACCATCGGAAAGAAAGCCCTCGTCAGCGCAGACTACGAGGCGACGTTCTTCAAGAGCATGAAGTTCGGATACCAGAACGAGGAAGACCGCTTCGGAGCCGTGAACGAGAGCATACGTGACTGCATGACCGTCCAGCATAACCTCAGGGTCGGAGCCGAGTACAAGGTGACGCCTCAGTTCGCTCTCAGGGCAGGCTACGACATGCACACCACCGCGGTTGCTAACGACTATGACATCTTCGGAGAGCTCATGACGATCAAGCCTCAGTACAGGCATGCGGCTTCAGCCGGCATAGGCTTCCAGACCAAGGGTGCCCTCTTCTTCGACCTCGCCGCCAAGGCAAGCTTCCTCGAGGAAGAGTACATCAAGCCTTACGCAGACTACATCCTCGACACAAATAACAATAAGGTGCTCGAAGCGAGCCCTGAAATCCGCAACGTCAGGACCCTCATCAACGGAGTATTCACTATCGGATATCGCTTCTAGGACAAGGTCTAGAACCTTGACTTGAGATGAGAGAGGGCATCGGGGCCCTCGTTGAAGAGAAGGTCCATGACGGACACGCCATATTGGAAACCGTACTTTCCGGAGAACACCTGGTAGTACGGTTTTCTTATGCCCAGTTCCTCCAGGATCGTATTCTCACGCTTGGGGTGGATTGCCTCACGAAGATCCCTGGCGTCTTCCGGGACGGAGCCATACTGCTGAGTAAAACGTATCTCGGCAGGGATTCCCAGCATCGCGAGGAAGTACTCCATCAGGCGGGAGTTCAGTTCGAAAAGAGTTTCGGGATGGCTGTCGAGTATGGCGAAAAGTTCATCCTTATAGTATTCGAAGAATGCAGAGGTGCTGTATGCCGAGGTAATCGCCCTCTCAGCCCTCGTCACCCAATCCGTCTTATAGTCTATCTCGACCTCAGTGATGGGGATATTGTTGTGAGAGCCCTCCCTATGGACTATAGGGAAGCTTATGTTCTCGCGACCTCCGGCAGCACATATCGTGCACCTGTTTCGCCAGGACTGCTTCTGATAGTTCTCGCAGGCCTCCAGCCACACCACAGACGGAATTACCCTGTCCGGAGACAGGGTAACTTCAGCAGCAATCGCTGCGTAATATTCCACCGGCGCACAGAACGCCGACGTAAGGAGTACGGCCACTATTCAAGATCGCCCTTAGATCCTATGCTGTTGCCCTTGACGATACCCCTCTTCGAGCCTCTGATGAAGTTCAAGATGGTATCACGCTCCTGACTCTCAGGAAAACCTGCCTCAACGCGGTCGAGCGCATCGCTGACATTCATTCCGCTGAAGTAGATGAGGTCA
>NZ_JBAEER010000102.1:0-5537 GCF_056207615.1 Candidatus Cryptobacteroides sp.
GTTGATCTCCTGGTCGTTGCCCATGAAGTGCTTTACAGAAACACCTACGCCCTGGCTCTGGATACCCCTTACGTAAGCAGCAGACATTTTTCCGCTGAGGAGAGGATCCTCAGAAAAATACTCGAAGTTACGTCCGCAGAGAGGATTTCTGTGGAGGTTCATACCTGGTGCGAGAAGCACGTCGGCACCATATTCGAGCACCTCGTTACCCATGAGCTGGGTAAGTTCCTCGACAAGATTTACGTCGAAGCTGCAGGCGAGGACAGTTCCTACAGGGAAACCTGTGCAGTAGAATGTCTTGTCAGTTCCCTGACGGGTAGGATTGATACGAAGACCGGCAGGGCCATCCGCAAGCACGGTATTAGGAATGCCGAGGCGAGGAATAGCCTGGGTTGTTCCTGCTGCTCCCTCAACGAGAGATCGATCCGATCCTGTAAGAGATCCGGCAGACATTCCTCCCCATCCAGAGCCGACCACGAGTGTGGCCTTCTCTTCGAGAGTCATTGCCGAGAGAACCTCGTCGATGTTGTCCTTGGTAAGCTTAGGCTGGGCAAATGCTGTCATTGAGACGACGGCAGCTGCAGCCGCGAGTGTAAGTTTTCTGTACATATTCTAGTTAATCAGTTATTAGTCCATTGGATAGACCACTCCCCACTCCTTGCGGAGAGCATCCATCTGCTTCATGATCGAAAGTGTCTCCTCATGAGGCATGTATGGAGACTCGAGGAGTCCCTGGTCCATAGCTTCCTTGCAGGCGATCACCTGATACTCGTATCCGTTGACCTGGTCTGGCTCAGGAAGGTATTCTGCAACGAGCTTGTAGTCGGCGTCATATACGCGAGCACGCTCTGGGCAGTTGATGTTGTCGATCACGATGTAACCGTCGTCGCCGGTGATCAGGCCCTGACGGTTGCAGCGGCTGAGGCAACTTGACTGGAGGTTTGCGACCTTGCCATCTGCCCACTGGAGGATCACGTTGTTGTAGAGGTCCATGCCAGTGTCATTCTTGATGCACATCGAGTTCGACTTCACGATGTCGGTGCCGAAGAACATCCTCGCGAAGTTGATGCTGTATACACCGAGGTCGAGGAGCGCACCGCCGCAGAGGTCAGGACGTACGATTCTCTCCTTGAACTCCATAGCGTAGCAAAGGCTCGCTGAGATCTGACGAGGGCGACCTATCACGCCGTCCTTGAGAAGCTGCATCACCTTGAGTGAGAGCGGCATGTACCTGGTCCAGATAGCCTCGGTAATGAATACGCCCTTCTCATGTGCAAGATTGAGGAGTGCCTCTGCTTCCCTTGCGTTTGCGGTGAACGCCTTCTCACAGAGAACAGCCTTGCCTGCGTTGATGGCGAGGACGGAGTGCTGATAATGGTGTGAGTGAGGGGTCGCGATGTATACGAGATCGATATCCGGATCAGCCACAAGCTCCTCATAGCTGCCGTATGCCTTTGGTATGTTCCACTGCTTAGCGAATGCCTGAGCCTTCTCGAGGCTTCTGGATGCGATTGCATAACAGGTGATATCCGGCCTCTTGAGGCCATTGAGGGCTACCGCCATCCTTTCGGCGATCCAGCCTGCTCCAATGATTCCGACTTTCATGGTTTAAGTGTTATTGTAGGTTAATATTATTTTGCCATCCTGTAGATTGCAGCCATGTCGTCACGGCTGAGCACCTTGAGAGCGCCAACTGTGATCTTACCGTAATTGCTGCACTTGTCTGCCATCTCCTCGATCTGCTCGTCGGTGATGTCCTTGCCGATGAGTTCCTTGATGCTGGTAGGCATGCCGATCGAGTGGTAGAAAGCCTCCATAGCCTGTATTCCGGCCTCCGCAAGCTCCTCACAGCTCATCTCACCTGGCTCAACGCCCATGACATTGACTGCAAAGCGTGCGAAACGGCTCATGTTCTCCTCGCGTACGTAGCGAGCCCAGCTACCCCACATTGCCGCAAGGCCCGCACCATGCGAAACGTCGAACATACCGCTGAGCTCATGCTCGAGGCAATGGGTAGCCCAGTCGCCGGTGGTACCGCAGCCGGTGAGGTCATTATGAGCAAGGCTTCCAGCCCACATGATCTGTGCACGTGAGTTGTAGTCAGTAGGGTTCTTGAGGACTTTCGCAACCTCGGTCTTGACGGTACGGAGAAGAGCCTCGGCGATAGCGTCAGTGATCTCCATGTCGTCGTTGATGGAGAAGTAGCGTTCCATGGTGTGCATCATGATGTCCACTGCTCCACATGCGGTCTGCCAAGCCGGAAGGCTGTAGGTAAGCTCCGGATTCATGATAGCGAACTTGCAGCGGAAGATATCAGTGCAATAGTCCTTCTTGAGGCCGCCGTCCTCGTTGGTGATGACTGAGCCGTCGCTCATCTCGCTGCCGGCAGCAGGGATGGTAAGTATACATCCGAGAGGGAGGCACTTGGTCACATGGTCTTCGTGTTTGTAGAGGGTCCATACATCACCCTCGTAATAGAATCCGGCAGAGATAGCCTTGCATGAGTCGATGACTGAGCCGCCACCGACGGCGAGGAGGAAGTCGATACCCTCACGATGACAGATCTCGAGTCCCTCGCGCACCTTCGAGAGGCGCGGATTAGGCACTACGCCACCGAGAAGGACATACTCTATGCCTGCTTCCTTGAGCTGTGCCTCAACCTTTCCGAGGAGTCCTGACTTTATGGCACTCTGTCCGCCATAGTGGACGAGAACCTTTGTTCCGCCGAACTGCTTGATGAGCTCGGCGACCTTGTTTTCTGTATTCTTTCCGAATTCTACCCTTGTAGGAGCGTAATATTTGAAGTTTACCATAAGTAAGTTTATTTATATTCACCAAATATCGCAATTTTTTCTCATTTTTGTATCATCTGCGAGCAACACTATGAGATTAAGGTTAATTATCTGTATCTTAATAATGTCGGCAATCCACTTGTCTATCTCAGCCGACGCCCAACAGACCAGGCCTATTGCCAAGATACGGCCGGAATACGAGTGGGTTCGCGACAAGGGAGACGCACTTATCGGCAAGGATTCCTGCCTGGTCTTCTGCAATCAGCTGCTCTACCAGGCAAGGGAAAACAGCGACAGCTATCTCCAGTGTCTCGCCCTCCATTACAGAGTAAAGCATTTCAACAGGCTCAGCACCGGTGTCGACAACACGGATTTCTACGGTCAGATCGTCGAGAATTCAGAAGAACTGCGAAGAGTCGCGAAGGAGAACGGATACGATGAACTGCTGTTCTTCGGTTACTACGACGAAATCACCTACCACATAGCCAAGAAGATGGGAGTGAGAGCGCTTGAGCTTGCGAACTCCATGCATGTAGATGCACTCCAGCGCAAGAACAGCAACGGTCTCTACCTTTGCTACCGCTGCTTCATCACCATCTCAACGGCGCGCAACAGCGACGAGTTCACGAAGATCTATCTGCGCAAGGCTATCGACCTTGTACTCGCCGACCTTCCGGACAAGTCCGTGAGCAACATGTGCAAGAACATGGCCGACTTCTTCCCTGTCGGCTCCGACTCTGCAGCTTACTACCTCAATCTCGCCGAGGCGAACATGAGGCATGAGGACGACACCACCTTCATCTATCGCGAGAGGCTTTATTACGCAGCGAAGGACAACGACAGAAAGGACTTCAACAAGTATTACAGGCTGCTCAGCGAATATTATGAGAGACGCGGCACCACCATCCCGCGCGGTACGGTCGGCATGATCACCCTGCACAAGAGCGCGATGGACGGTGACTGGGAGACCGTCGACAGCATAATCGGCAGCTTCCGGAACAGGACGGCAAGGCTGGGCTATGAGTACCAGTTTGCGCTTGCGAAGAAGGATTCCGCCACCGCTCTTGACAAGTTGCTCCAGCTCAATCATATCGAAGACTCGCTCAGGACAGCGAATTCCAACCACGACATCATCGAGATGGCGGCACGCTTCGACGTGAACAACTACCGCAATCAGGTGAATATCCAGGAACAGCTCATAACCAGTCTCGAGAAGAAGAATTCCCTCATAGTCATCGCATCGTTAATCACGGCTCTGATCACGGTTCTGCTCATCCTCCTTTTCAGGCAGCAGTACAAGAACAAGGCGCTCAAGAAGGCCAACGACATCAAGACCTCCTTCGTCCAGAACATGAGCCATGAAATCCGTACTCCACTCAACTCAATCGTAGGTTTCTCACAGCTGCTCAGTCTACCTGACGGAATGATCACAGAAGAGGAAAAGCAGGAATATGGGGAGCATATCATCAACAATTCGAATATGTTGACCATGCTCATCGACGACATACTCAATCTTTCCGACATTGACGGAGGCGTATACAAGATAAACCTCGGAGACGACCTTGTGAAGGGAATCTGCGAGAGAGCATTGAACACCGTCACCTACAGGGTGCCCGCAGGCGTGGATCTCAGGATGGAGTGCGAGCTGGACGACAGATACTCCATCTACACTGACGGACGTCGTGTCCAGCAGGTCATCATCAACTTCCTCACGAACGCCTGCAAGCACACAACTTCAGGAGAGATAGTACTGAAGGTCTCACTGACTGAGAATCCAGGCATGGTCACCTTCTCCGTGACCGACACCGGCACCGGCGTTCCTCCAGAGAAGGCCGAGTATATATTCAAGAGATTCACCCAGCTGGACAATTTCACCCAGGGCAACGGTCTCGGACTCAATATCTGCAGCATCATAGCAGAGAAGCTCGAAGGTAAGGTCATGCTCGATACGACATATACGAACGGTGCCCGTTTCGTATTCATGATTCCGGACAGGAAGAACCCTAACGGGAAGAGCACCACCCCGTTCTTCGGATAGCGACGCTGCCCACAGAAAATATAAAAGGCGATGACTTCGGGGTCATCGCCTTTTATTCTATTGGCACCTAATCTATCTACTAGAGCGGAATCTCTGGCTCTGGTACGTTAGGGATGATGTCGATAGGAGCTGACTTGAGAGGAATCTCATCGATTGGAACGTTTCCGTAAGGAGTGTCCTTTGTACATGATGCTGAAAGGAGCATCGCAGCTACGAAAGTAGCAACAAGAAGTAACTTTTTCATCTTGAAGTAATTTTGTTGTGTGAATAAATAATTGGGTATAACTGTGACTTGAAGTCTTTTGCAAAGATAGCAATTCATATATTCTTGTCAAGACGTTTTCTTTAAAAAGCCATTCCCATATTGACAAGAGATTATCCTTTTGGTCAATCGTGACTTTTTTTGTGTCTTGAAGATATTAAAGCGGGAGGGTAAACACGAACCTTGCGCCAGGAGAATAGCTGGTATCGAGATAGACCTTGCCACCGAGCTTCTCGGCTACGGTACGGCAGATATTGAGTCCTAGTCCGGCACCCTGGACGAAGGTGTTGAGCTTCGCAAAGCGCTCGAATATGTTCTCTGCCATTTCCGGAGGTACTCCTGTACCCGTATCCGCTACGGAGAAGGTGACGTTTCCAGGAATCTCTGAAATTGAGCAATGCAGATGTATCTCACCCTGTCGGGTATGCTTGCATGAGTTGGTCAG
>NZ_JBAEER010000103.1:0-15706 GCF_056207615.1 Candidatus Cryptobacteroides sp.
TTCATCAACTACATGAACGTCCTCAGCGACTTCACCATCAGGCTTGACGACGCCATCAAGACAGGCGTTGCAAGGCAGGAGAAGAACGAGGATGTAGTCATCGTCACTCCTATCAACCGCCCGGGCGACAAGGGTAAGAAGGCCCCTGCAAAGAAAGCTCCGGCCAAGAAGGCTCCTGCAAAGAAGCCAGCTGCCAAGAAGGCTGCCGCAAAGAAATAACATTGGACGGTAGATGAGTAAAACAGACGAACTTTTGCGTCCGGACTACCTTTTTGAGGTGAGCTGGGAAGTCTGCAACAAGGTCGGTGGAATCTACACCGTCGTTGCAACGAAGGCTTTCTACCTCAGCGAGGAACTGAAGGATCATCACATCATGGTGGGTCCGGACGTATGGCAGAACTCTGATGCCTGCCCTTACTTTACCGAGGACGAGAATCTGTTTTCGGATTGGAAGGCGAAGGCACTCTCAGAAGGCATCAGTGTACGCACAGGTCGTTGGAACATCCCCGGAAACCCTTGTGCAATCCTCTTGGATTTCAGGAGTTTCTTCGCTCGTCAGGACGAGATCCTGACAGAGCTCTGGAAGAAGTTCGGAGTGGACTCGATCTCAGGTAACTGGGACTATAAGCAGTCCGCACTCTTCGGATATGCCGCAGGTTGCGTCATAGAGAGCTTCTACCGTTTCAACATCGGTGCGAAGGATAGGGTAGTCGCACAGTTCCATGAGTGGCAGACCGGCTCCGGTGTGCTCTACCTCAAGGAGACCGGACTTCCTATCGCTACGGCGTTTACGACCCACGCGACTATGATGGGTCGTTGTCTTGCCGGCAACAACATGAATCTCTATGACCATATGGAAAGCTACAATGCTGACGAGATGGCGAGGAGATTCAACGTGGTCGCAATCCACTCGTTGGAGAAGCAGTCCGCACTCAATGCGGACGTGTTCACCACCGTGAGCGATACTACTGCACGCGAGTGCAAGCAGTTCCACGGCAGGCCTGTGAGCGTAGTGACCCCTAACGGCTTCGAGGACAGCTTCGTCCCAGCCACCAAGAGGGAGTACAACGCAAAGCGCAAGGCGGCGCGAAAGTGTCTTGCGCAGGTTGCTCAGGCCATGAGCGGCGCCCCTGTGGCAGCGGATGACCTGTTCGTTGGAATAGGTGGACGCTATGAGTACAGGAACAAGGGTATCGATGTGTTCATCGACGCCCTCGCGAAGCTCAAGAACGAAGGTGGAGCGGCCAAGACCGTCCATGCATTCATCATGATTCCTTCCGGCCACAACGGTCCGGACAAGAATCTTCAGGCAAAGATGGCCGGTAACGGTTCGGAGAACTATGTGACTCAGGTGTCACATGCGCTCCAGACTCCTCAGTGGGACACCATCTCGCACCGCTTCGGTCAGGTGGGCCTGTACAATGACGCCAATGACAAGGTGAAGGTATATTTCATCCCTTCATACCTCAATGGCGACGACGGAGTGTTCAACATGTCGTATTACGACCTCTTGGTAGGTCTGGATTCGACCTTCTTCCCGTCATACTATGAGCCGTGGGGCTACACCCCGCTCGAGAGCCTTGCTTTCAGCGTGCCTACCCTCACGACCAGTCTTGCAGGCTTCGGCCTCTGGGTGCGTGACTATTACAAGAAGGAGCATCCCGGCATCACCGTGGTGGAGCGTAACGACAGCAATTACCACGAGGTTGTCGACGCAGTCGTGGATCGTATCAGGGAGATAGCATCTCTCGATGCGGCCGGACTCAAGGCATACATGGAGTCTGCCCGTGATGTCGCCAACATCGCCCTTTGGAACAACCAGATAGAATATTATAAGAAAGCCTACAGTCAGGCTTTACAGAATGTGATTAACCGTGCCGCAGACTTAACGGCAGTAAAAAACGAAAGAACAATGTACGAAAGAATCGAGATAGACGCACCTAAGTGGCAGAGCGTCATGGTCACAAGACATCTCCCAAAGCCACTCGCAGGCCTTGAGACTCTTTGCAAGAACCTTTGGTGGTGCTGGAATGACAGCGCAAAGGCTCTCTTCAAGACCGTAGACGCACAGCTTTGGCATCAGTCAGGCCACAACCCAATGGTAATCCTTGACAAGGTCAGCATCAAGCGCTATAAGGAACTCGCAAACGACAAGGAGTTCCTCAAGAACCTCAAGGCCGTGATGGAAGAGTTCAATGCTTACATGAAGGAGAAGGAGAACAGGGTTGACCCATCAGTTGCTTACTTCTGCATGGAGTATGGTCTCGACACCTCACTCAAGATCTATTCAGGCGGTCTCGGTATCCTCGCAGGTGACTACCTCAAGGAGACCAGTGACATGAACGTGAACCTCGTAGCCATCGGTCTCTTCTATCGTTACGGATATTTCAACCAGAAGCTCACCGCTCAGGGCCATCAGGTCGCAGAGTACACTCCACAGGACTTCATGAAGACTCCTGCAGAGCCTGTTCTCGATGAGCAGGGCAACTGGGTCAAGATCCATGTCGCATTCCCTGGACGTACTCTCGCAGCTCGTCTCTGGAAGGTTGCTGTAGGTCGTACAGACCTCTACCTTCTCGACACAGACTTCGAGGAGAACATCCCAGAGGATCGCCAGGTAACCCACCAGCTTTATGGTGGTGACTGGGAGAACCGTCTCAAGCAGGAGCTCCTCCTCGGTATCGGCGGTGTGCGCGTTCTCCGCGCTCTCGGACTCAACCCACAGGTTTACCACTGCAACGAGGGCCACGCAGCCTTCATCGGAATCGAGAGACTCCGTGAGTACATCCAGAACGAGCATCTCTCATTCTCTGAGGCACTCGAGGTCGTAAGGGCTTCATCGCTCTTCACCACCCACACCCCTGTACCTGCAGGTCACGACGCTTTCGAAGAGGGTATCCTCCGTCATTATATCGGTCAGGTTCCAGACGAACTCAATGTCGACTGGACCACTCTCATGAGCCTCGGTAAGCACAATCCATACGATGGTGGCGAGAAGTTCTCCATGAGCGTACTCGCAGCCAACATCTCTCAGGAGGTGAACGGTGTATCAATGCTCCACGGCCTTGTCAGCAAGGACATCTTCGCTAGCATGTACCCTGGTTACCTCGCAGAGGAGAACCACGTAAGCTACGTTACCAACGGTGTCCACTACCCGACTTGGGCATCCAAGGAGTGGAAGAACATCCACGCTAAGGTGTTCGGTGAGGCATTCAAGACCCATCACTATGACAAGAGCTGCTTCGAGGGTATCTACAAGGTTTCTGACGAGGACGTATGGAACACCCGCAAGCTTCTCAAGCACAACCTCGTATCTGCAATCCGCGAGAGACTTTCTGACCCTGTTCTCAGCAGCCACTATTCTCCACGCCAGATCGTGACCATCAAGGAGAACCTCCGTGACGACGTCCTCACAATCGGTTTCGCAAGGCGTTTCGCTACCTACAAGAGGGCAACCCTCCTCTTCAGCGACCTTGACAGACTCGATGCGATCGTTAACAATCCTATCCGTCCTGTTCAGTTCATCTTCGCAGGTAAGGCTCACCCGGCTGACGGTGCAGGTCAGGACCTCATCCGCCAGATCGTGGAGATCAGCAAGCAGCCACGCTTCATCGGCAAGATCATCTTCGTCCCTGGTTACGACATCACCCTCGCAAAGAGGCTCGTACAGGGTGTTGACGTATGGATGAACAACCCTACACGTCCACAGGAGGCTTCAGGTACTTCAGGTGAGAAGGCTTCCATGAACGGTGTAATGCACTTCTCAGTCCTTGACGGCTGGTGGGTTGAGGGTTACAAGCCAGGTGCAGGTTGGGCTCTTCCACAGGAGAGGACCTACGATGACCAGGGCTACCAGAACGACCTCGATTCAGCTACTATCTACGCTACCATCGAGAATGAGATCGCACCTGCATACTACAATACTGACAGGAATACCGGCAGGTCAGCTGAGTGGATCGGCTACATCAAGAATACCATCGCTCAGGTTGCATGCAACTTCACTACCAACCGCATGCTTTCTGATTACTGCAACCAGTACTATATCCCACAGGGTGAGCGCGTGACCAAGCTCTCTGAGAATGATTACGCAGTTGCTCGCCAGATCGCTGAGTGGAAGAATGGCGTAAAGAGCGCTTGGAGGAATGTCCAGGTGGTTTCTTGCACCTATCCAGACAGCACCTATGTCCTCGATTCAGACCATCAGATCAAGTCTGAGGTCAAGATCGACCTCGCTGGCCTTAAGCCAGAGGACATCGGAGTGGAGATGCTCTTCACCTCTCCAGACAAGAAGGGACGTCAGCACATCCGTGAGAAGGTAGCCTTCGAACTCGTAGAGGTAAATGAGGGCGTAGCTACTTACCGTTCTGCAGTTCTCCCTGAGAGGACTGGTATGTATCAGGTAGCAACCAGAATCTATCCAAAGAACGAGCTCCTGCCTCATCGTCAGGACTTCGGTCTCGTAAAATGGTTATAGCAACCGGCTTCTTCGACGGTGTCCATATCGGACACCGCGAAGTAATCGGGCAACTCGTGGCTTCGGCCAAGGCCCGAGGAGAAGAGAGCATGGTGGTGAGCTTCTGGCCCCACCCACGTACGGTCCTCCGCAAGGAGGCCCGCACGCTCCGCCTCCTCAGTTCCCTTCAGGAGAAGAAGGAACTGCTTACGGCTTTGGGCGTGGACCATGTTGAAATACTTCCGTTCACGAGGGAGTTCGCCTCCCTCACGATGGAAGAATTCCTCAGGGAATATATAATAGGAAAGTTCGGCGGAACTGCCGTCATGATCGGTTATGACAACAGGATGGGGTCTGACTGTAAGGATCCTTCCCAGTTGGCAGAGACGGCAAGGCGTATCGGCCTGGAGGTGATTGCGACGCCAATGGTGCCTTCAGACGGCGGCTTGGCAGTGAGCTCTACCAAGATACGGGCAGCGATCGAGGATGGAGACATGGAGTCAGCCACGAAGATGCTCGGCGGTCCATACACGCTCCTTGGAGTCGTGGTCGCCGGTAACCGTCTGGGCAGGACGATAGGCTTTCCGACGGCAAACATGCAGCTATATGAGCCGCTGAAGCTTGTTCCGGCAAATGGCGTCTATCTCGTCAAGGTTGATACCTGCGGGGAGCAGCACTACGGAATGTGCAACATCGGCGTCCGTCCTACCGTAGGCTCCGGCAACGCGAGGACGATAGAGACCAATATCTTCAATTTTGATGACGAGATATATGGACTCGACATCAAGCTCACTTTCCTCAGACGCATACGCGAGGAGCAGGGGTTCGAGAACCTTGCGGCGCTAGGAAGGCAGCTTGAGATTGACAGGACTGAATGTCTAAAGTACATCTGATATGGAAGATAAGGAAATTAAGGACCTCATCGAAGAGCCCGAAATTGAAGTGGGTCCCAAGGAAGAGAAAGTCGATTGGAAAAAAATGATAGTCTTTTCCGAGATACTCAAACCGAAATTTGAAGAATGATTGGTTTTTTTCCAATCATTTTTTCTTATCTTTGCGTCTAGATGAAATTGTATAAGGGTTCTGCCTCAGGGCGGGACTCCTTTTTGATTACTGAATCCGAAATAAAACGAAATAATATGCCAGTCCATTATCTTACCCAGGAAGGGTACGACAAGCTGAAGAAAGACCTCGCTGATGCTCTTGCGCAGCGTCCGGTCATCTCGGCGGCAATCGCAGAAGCTCGTGAGAAGGGGGACCTCTCCGAGAATGCTGAATACGAATCAGCTAGGGAGGCTCAGGGCCTCCTCGAACTCAGAATAGCAAAGCTCAAGGACGAAGTCGCAAATGCGCGCGTCATCGACGAGTCTCAGATCGGTACCGATAAGGTGCAGATGCTCAACAAGGTCAAGGTGAAGAACCTTTCCATGAACAGGGTCATGGAGTTCACCCTCGTCGGCGAGTCGGAGGCAGACTTTGCAGCAGGTAAGCTCGCTGCCACCACTCCTATCGGAAAGGCTCTCATGGGCCACGCGAAGGGTGATGTCGTAGAGGCCAAGGTGCCTTCAGGAGTAATGAAATTCGAAATTCTTGATATCACACTCTAGAATGGCTACTATCTTCACAAAGATCGCAAAGGGCGAGATCCCATCCTATAAGGTGGCAGAGAATGAGGACTACTACGCATTCCTCGATATCTCTCCTCTCGCCAAGGGTCACACACTCGTGATCCCGCAGAATGTGGAGGATGACTATATCTTCAATCTTGACGAGAAGACCTACGAAGGCCTCATGGCTTTCGCACGTAAGGTTGCGCTTGCTCTCAAGGCCGCTGTGCCTTGCAAGAGGATCGGTGTGGCCGTTCTCGGCATGGAGGTGCCACACACCCACATTCACCTTGTCCCGCTCAATAGCGAGGCTGATATGGATTTCCGTAAGAAGAAACTTGAAATGTCACAGGAGGAGTTCACTCAGGTGGCTGCATCTATTCTGTCAGAATATGAAAAGCTTTAATTTCATCAGGATTGCCGTATTCGCTTCGGCAGCCCTTGTTCTTGCATCATGTGGTCAGAAAGCCCGTGTCCAGGGAGTCGTAAATGGTGCATCAGAAAGCGAGATCGTAGTGTCACTTCTCAAGGTCAATACTCTTGAGACCATCGATACCGTAAAGACAGACGGCAACGGAAGGTTCTCTGTCAAGGTAGATGTGAAGAAGGGTGAGCCTGAGTTCGTATATCTCCACCGCAATGGCGTAAGGGTAGCACCTCTTCTCCTCCAGGCAGGTGACAGGATCACCGTGGAGACCGATACTCTCGGAAATTATACCGTGACAGGTAACCCGGAAGCTGAGCTTTATGCTTCGGTAGAGAGGGACTATTCGGCGTTCACTTCCAAGGTCGATGGCTATATCGCAACCGACGACGTGAAGAACGCAAGACTCGAGTACATCAACTACTACAGGCAGTGCCTCAGATTCATCGCGGAGCATCCATACTCTATCGTGAACGTTCCTCTCATGTATCAGACCGTCGCTGACGGTGTGCTCGTGTTCGGACAGCAGACTGATGCCATCCACTTTAACCGCGTGTGTGATTCTCTCGAGACCGTATATCCTAACTCCAAGTATGTGAAGGCTCTCCGCCAGGCTGCTGACGAGAGGCGCAACGTGCTTGACCTCCAGCTCATGATGAATGAAGCAGGCAGCGTCGGTTTCATCGACATCGAGCTTCCTGACATCAACGCACAGAAGCAGAAGCTCAGCGACGTGAAGGGTAAGGTCATAATGCTCCATTATTGGACCCTCACCCCAGAGCAGAAGATGATGAATCTCGACGTCCTCCTCCCACTCTATAAGGAGTATCACTCAAGGGGTCTTGAGATCTATCAGGTGGCTCTCGAAGGTGACAAGACTTCCTGGGCTGCTACCATGAAGGCGCAGAATCTACCTTGGGTCAATGTCTGTGACGTGAACGAGGCTAACTCGAAGTACGCCAGCCTCTATGCTCTCCAGCAGCTTCCATCTACATTCTTCATCGCAGGTGACGAACTCCTCAACGAGCAGATATCCAGCGAGGCAGACCTTAGGAAGCTTCTCGATAAGCTGTTAAAATAATTTCTTGCTGCTGACTGTGGCAACGAATTCCTTAAGATAGAACGGTTCAAGGTATGCGACATCCCTGAACCGTTTTTCTTTGTATTCAGAGATTGCCGGCATGAGCATGGCTGAAGCCTTAGGGCAGCACTGGACAAAGTGCATTCCTTCTCCGCCGAGAACCTTCTCGCACTTTCCCGCTCCGTCGCCGATGAAGAGCACTGGACCTTCAGTGCGCTGCCGGGCGAAGCTTGCCTCGTCCACGATGACTGCCTCGGTCTCACTTATCTGCTTCCCGTCAGGAGTGAAGACTGCCGAATATACTTCCATCCTGCGGGCGTCGACCATAGGGATGATATACTTGCATCCCTCCGGAACGAGTCCTTCCGCGATGGCCTGATGCACGAGTATGTCGAGGGTTCCGACCGCGAGGAGAGGAAGCCTGGCACCGAAGCAGAGACCCTTAGCGGTGGACACGCCGACCCTGAGGCCGGTATATGAACCTGGGCCCATGCTGACGCAAACGGCGTCCACGTCCTTGAGGCTAATGCCTCTTTCCTTGAGCATATCATCCACGAATACGGCGGTGAGGGAAGCATGCGAGCGCATCGCATCGCTTTCGCGGTAGTAAGTGATGGCTCCGTCCTCGGCCAGTGCGGCAGAGCAGAGAGCTGTGGATGTTTCGATCAGTATGATTCTTTCCATGGCCATGCTGCTAAAGTAACATCATCTCCTTCATGTACGGGAAAAGTCCGTACGCGAAGCCCTTGAGGAACTGGTATACCTGGCTGGTCGCGAGCCTTTCCTCTTCGACGATGTGGAAATTGACGTTGAGTGAGTTGAACAGCATGATGATGACACCCAGGACGATGGCGGTTCCGATTATTGCGAGTACCATTCCGCATATCTTGTTGACCCAGTCGAGCATCACGAACTTTATCACTTTCTCCAAGAGTGCCCTCAGGAAGTTCATTCCGATGGCTATGGCGATGAAGATGATGACGTACGCGGCGACCTTCAGTGCGACAGGGGAGACCTCTATCCACGTGTTGAGCCAGGCTGCGATCGGAGTTGCGAAATGGAAGGATACCCAAATGCTTATGATGAGGGATGCCAGGCCGAGGAGCTGAGAAATCAAGCCTTTCCTGAAGCCGTTCCAGATGGCTGGTGCAAAGCAGGCCAGCAGTATGATGTCCAATGCTGTCATATGGCCGCAAAATTACTCATTTTTTTGTAATAACCCTCTTTAATATGTATCTTTGCGGACTGCGGGAAACCGTGCTTATTTGATTGAAATATAGATAGATTATGACATACAGAGAGTATAAAGGCCTCGACCTTGTAGGCGTTGCTTCTGAGGTTCTCCAGGAATGGAAACTCAAGAATGCGTTCGAGAAGTCGCTTGAGCTCCGTGAGGGAGCTCCGGAGTTCATTTTCTTTGAGGGTCCGCCATCGGCGAACGGAATGCCTGGTATCCACCATGTGATGGCTCGTTCCATCAAGGATTCCATCTGCCGCTACAAGACCCAGAGCGGTTTCAAGGTCAACCGTCGTGCAGGTTGGGATACTCACGGACTCCCAGTCGAGCTTGGTGTCGAGAAGATGCTCGGCATCACCAAGGAGGACATCGGAACCAAGATCAGCGTGGCTGAGTACAACGATGCCTGCCGCAAGGAAGTCATGAAGTACACCAAGGAGTGGAGGAACCTCACCGAGAGGATAGGATACTGGGTGGATATGGACGATCCATACATCACCTATGACAACCGCTACATCGAGACTCTCTGGTATCTTCTCAAGAAGATCTACGAGAAGGGCTACCTCTACAAGGGTAAGTCCATCCAGCCATATTCTCCTGCCGCAGGAACCGGCCTCAGCTCTCACGAGCTCAACCAGCCAGGCTGCTACCGCGATGTCAAGGATACCACCGTCACCGTGCAGTTCGAGGTGGTAAGGGACGAGAAGTCTGAGAAGATCTTCGGAGACGAGGGCTGCCAGGCATACTTCCTCGCATGGACTACCACTCCATGGACCCTTCCTTCAAACACCGCTCTCTGCGTCGGTCCTAACATCACCTATCGCAGGATACTCTCGTTCAACCCATATACCGGTCAGCCAGCCGTATACGTCGCTGCCGAGGCTCTCATCCCGTCTCTGTTCAACCCTAAGGCTGCAGAGATTGCGCTCGAGGACTACAAGCCAGGCGACAAGCTCGTGCCTTACCGTGTGCTCGAAGGCTCATACAAGGGCAGCGAGCTCGAAGGCATCAGCTACAGGCAGCTCATCCCTTGGTTCCGTCCTGACGAGGGCGCTTTCCGCGTGATCCTCGGCGACTATGTCACCACAGAGGATGGTACCGGTATCGTACATATCGCACCTACCTTCGGTGCTGACGACCAGAAGGTCGCTCGCGCAGCAGGTGTCCCTGCGCTCATGGTCATCGATGCAAACGGTGATCCTCAGGCACAGGTTGACCTTCAGGGTCGCTTCTACCGTGTCGAGGACCTCGATCCTGCATACGCAGCAGAGCGCGTGTCCGCTGACTATGCGGAGTGGGCCGGCCGCTTCGTCAAGAACGCTTATGACTCAAGCCTCGCTCCTGATGCTCCTACCCTCGACATCGACATCTGCATGATGCTCAAGGCCGACGGTCGTGCATTCAAGATCGAGAAGCATGTCCATACTTATCCACACTGCTGGCGTACCGATAAGCCAGTCCTCTACTATCCGCTCAACTCATGGTTCATCAAGGCAACCGCAGTACGCGAGAGGATGATGGAGCTCAACGAGCAGATCACCTGGAAGCCGGAGGCTACCGGTACCGGACGTTTCGGAAAGTGGCTCGAGAACATCCAGGACTGGAACCTCAGCCGCAGCCGCTACTGGGGAACTCCGCTCCCAATCTGGCGCACCGAGGACGGCAAGGAAGAGAAGTGCATCGGCTCAGTCAAGGAGCTCTATGCAGAGGTCGAGAAGGCTGTCGCAGCGGGCATGATGGCAAGCAACCCATTCAAGGACTGGGGCTTTGATCCAGAGGACATGAGCAAGGAGAACTACGACAAGATTGACCTCCACAGGCCTTACGCAGACAACATCTACCTCGTTTCAGACTCTGGCAAGAAGATGACCCGTGAGGCAGACCTCATCGACGTGTGGTTTGACTCTGGTGCCATGCCTTACGCACAGGAAGGTCTCCGCAGCATCGACAGCGACAAGTTCGGATGCACCGCAGACTTCATCGCAGAGGGTGTTGACCAGACCCGTGGATGGTTCTATACTCTCCACGCTATCCATACCATGGTAAGCGACAGTCTCGCATTCAAGCGCGTGATCTCTAACGGTCTCGTCCTCGACAAGAAGGGAGACAAGATGAGCAAGCGTCTGGGCAATGCTGTCGATCCGTTCAAGGCTCTCGATACCTATGGTCCTGATGCACTTCGCTGGTATATGATGACCAACGCTCAGCCTTGGGACAACCTCAAGTTCGATGAGGCAGGCGTAGTGGAAGTTTCAAGGAAATTCTTCGGAACGCTCTATAACTCTTATTCGATGTTCGCACTCTATGCAAACATCGACAACTTCGACCCTAACGCGGAGCTCGTTCCTTATGAGCAGCGTCCAGAGTTCGACAAGTGGATCATCAGCCGTCTCAACACCCTCGTCAAGGGCGTCGTAGCAGCTTATGAGGACTATGATGTCACTCTCGCAGGTCGTCTCATCCAGGATTTCGTAGGCGATGACCTCAGCAACTGGTACATCCGCCACAACAAGAAGCGTCTCTGGGGCTCAGGTCTCGCAAGCGACAAGCTCGCAGCATACCAGACCCTCTACGAGGTCCTCAAGGACATCGCGCTCCTTGCAGCTCCTATCGCACCGTTCTACATGGAAAGGCTCTACAAGGACCTCGTTCCTGATGCAGACTCTGTTCACTACTGTGCAATGCCTGCATGCAACGAGGCTCTCATCGACACCGACCTCGAAGAGAGGATGGTGCTCGCACAGAAGTCTTCTTCGATGGTGCTCGCACTCCGCAAGAAGGTCGGCATCAACGTCCGCAAGCCTCTCTCAAGGCTCGTCATACCTGTCACCAATGACAAGGTGAAGGAGCAGCTCGAGGCTGTTAAGCAGATCCTCCTCACTGAGGTCAACGTGAAGAATGCAGAGTTCCTTCAGGATACTGCCGGACTCATCACCAAGAAGATCAAGCCTAACTTCAAGACTCTCGGAAAGGTATACGGCAAGCAGATGAAGGAGATCGCTGCTGCATTCGGAACCCTTACCCAGGAACAGATCAACGCAATCCAGAATACTGAGGGCACTGAGGCAGGATATACCCTCGCACTTCCTTCAGGTGACGTCGTCCTCAAGACTGGCGACTATGAGATCCACTCTGAGGATATGCCAGGCTGGCTCGTAGCTTCGGACGGCCCTCTTACGGTGGCTCTCGACATCACCCTCACTGACGCACTCGTGCGCGAGGGAACTGCACGTGAGCTCATCAACCGCGTACAGAACCTCCGCAAGGACAGCGGCTTCGAGGTTATTGACCGCATCAAGGTTGCAATCTGGGCAGAAGGCGAGGCTGCAGAGGAGATCAAGGCATCCCTCTCAGAGTTCTCAGAGTACGTGGCTGCTCAGACCCTCGCAAAGAGCGTGGAGTTCAGCGAGGCGGCTCAGAATGGCTCGGAAGTTGATTGGAACGACGGACAGATCAGAATCAATGTTGAAAAGATTAACTAAGATAAAGCTATGGCAGAAGAAATGAAACCAGAGTTCAACGTCAGGTATAGCGACGAGGACCTTCAGGAGTTCAAGACGATCATACTTGACATGCTCCAGAAGGCGAAAGAAGAGTATACTACTCTCCGTGGTATCATCTCGCACGACAGCAGCAATGATATCGACGACACCGCACCTTCATTCAAGGCAATGGAGGAGGGCGCAGCCACTCTCTCGAAGGAGGAGGCTGGTCAGCTCGCGCAGCGCCAGTACAAGTTCATCCAGAACCTCGAGGCAGCTCTTGTCAGGATCGAGAACAAGACTTACGGCATCTGCCGCGTGACAGGCAAGCTTATCCCTAAGGAGAGACTCCGTCTCGTCCCTCATGCAACTCTTTCCATCGAAGCGAAGGAGATGCTCGCAAAGCAGGGTAAGAACTAATGAACAGCAGGATGAAGCTCTCCAAGGGGCAGTGGCTTCTTGTGCTTGGAGTGTGTCTGGTCATAATTGATCAGCTCATCAAGATCTGGGTCAAGACAAGCTTCACCCTCGGAGGAGAGATCAAGATCTTCGAGTGGTTCCGCCTTCTCTTCGTCGAGAACAAGGGCATGGCGTTCGGCATGGCATTCGGAGGTTGGGTAGGCAAGCTTTGCCTCTCGGTGTTCCGCATCGTGCTCTTCGGAGCGATGGTCTGGTACATCAACCATCTCCTTAAGTCCAAGAACACTCCGACCGGCGTGGTGGTAGGACTGACCCTCATAGCTGCGGGAGCCCTCGGAAACATAATCGACTGCTGGTTCTACGGACTTCTCTTCAGCGAGTCTACGGTGACCACGGTCGCGCATTTCGGAGACGGCTACGCGCCGTTCCTCTTCGGAAAGGTCGTGGATATGTTCTACTTCCCGCTTTTCGAGATAAAGAATGCGGCAGGTAAGGTTGTGTTCAGCTTCTTTGATCCGGTATTCAACTTCGCAGACAGCTGCGTGACCGTAGGAGCGTTCTACCTGATACTCTTCCAATACAAGTTCTTCGCGAAGGACGAATAGAGAATGAAAGAGAGGCCGACTGAATTCAGTCGGCCTCTCTTCTTATTGATTGTCTTCTTTCTTTACTGCTTAGCTTCGATAAGCTTGAACTGCGTGATGACGCTGTTGAAAAGCTTTTCCATGATGATAGGCTTGGTGATGAAGTCGTTTGCACCAAGCTTGAAACCCTTCACGATGTCCTCGTGAGAGTTGAGTGCTGAGAGGATGATGATGTGGATATCCTGGGTCTCAGGATTAGCACGCAGCCTCTGGATAACCTCAAAACCGTCGATTCCTGGCATCATGAGGTCGAGGAGAATGAGGTCTGGTTTCTTCTCTGCTACCATGTCCAAGGTCTGCTGGCCGCTGCTTGCGGTCTGCAAGGTAAAATTGAACTTGCTGAGCATCTTCTTGAGTAGCAGGAGGTTAAGCTGGATATCGTCCACGGCGAGAACCGTGTACTTAGACAAATCTAATTCTTGTGTGTAATAAGGTGCCATGATGTGAATTTCTTCCTTTGGACAAATATAAACTTTTTTTCAAAAAATTCCTATATTTGTGTACACACATATTACTTAGTCATGACAAGAGCCATATTATTCATTCTTCTCGCAATAGTTGCATTGTACTGGGCGGGCAAGATGGTATTCTTCCCTAAGAGAAAGACCATCAAGTCACAGAAGATGATGATCGTCACCCTCGTGATCCTCGCCGCGCATCTTTCCAGCATCGCGCTCTATTCGGTTCCGGGCCTTGAAGGCAGCATCTGGGTGGATGTTTTCCACACCATCGTAGCTCCTCTCTGTCCTATATTCTACATCCTCTTCATCAAGTTCCTCACCACTCGTGAGGGCGTTCAGAAAAAGGATTTTGCATTGTTTGTTCCAGTCGTGATCGCATGGGCGGTCGTGATCGGCATCGATGCCTCGATGGGAACCGACAACTGGAGAGCCTTCATCGCAAGCGCAATGAACAAGACTCCTATCGCAGGCTATCCTGTTGAGTCTTTCCACCTGCAGAAGATCGTATGCTATTGGTGCTTCAAGCTCTTCCTTGCATGCGAGTTCGCCTTTGCGCTCTTCTATGGCAACTACAACCTCAAGACCTACCATACAGACCTTGAGAACTACTACTCTGAGCTCATCGGCTTTGCGGACAGCATGGACCGTTACGTTGCAATCTATACCTGGGTTGCAATGTTCGTCAGCATCGCACTCGCTCTTTCTTCAAATACAATCGATTCTACAGCCAATCCTCTCGTCATCGTGCTTCTTGCCGTCACCGGTGTGATAATCTATTTCGTAGGCCAGTATTCATACGGAATCGAGACCAGTACCGAGGACCTCATCGAGAAGCTCGAGAAGGCGAACAAGGCTGAAGAGGAGAGGAAGGAGGAGACTCCGGCTCCAGGTACCATCAAGAACTCTATGGCCAAGTATTCTGCCGCCCTCAAGGCTGCCCTTGACGAGCAGGTGTTCCTTGAGCCGGGACTTGAGCTTGTAGACCTAGCCGAGAGGCTCGGCACCAACCGTACATACCTCTCGAACATCATCCACGATGAGTATGGCCAGAACTTCGCCGAATTCATCAACAGCCGAAGGATCAAGTACGCCATCGAGCTCATGCAGAATTCTGACGAGCAGTATCCTATGCGTTACGTCGCAGTGAAGTGCGGATACAGTTCTCTCCAGACCTTCTACAGCAACTTCGCTCGTTACACCGGCGGCAAGACTCCTGCCTCTTACCTTAAGAAATAAGAATGGTCAACATACTTTTCGTCTGCCATGGAAACATCTGCCGATCTCCCATGGCAGAGTTCATAATGAAGGCTCTAGTGCGCTCATACGGCGTCGAGGATGCCTTCCATATCGAATCTGCTGCCGTGTCTACCGAGGAGATCGGTAATCCTATCTATCCGCCGGCAAAGCGCTGTCTTACCCAGCATGGAGTCGTGTTCGACAAGTCCAAGACCGCGCGCCAGGTGACCCGCAGGGATTATGATCTCTACGATAGGATCATCTGCATGGACTCGTCCAACCTCAGGTGGATAAAGAGGATAATTCCGGACGATCCGGAGGGCAAGATACATCTGATGATGTCATATACCGGACGCTCCCGCGACGTCGCGGATCCGTGGTATACAGGCGATTTCGAGACCACTTTCCAGGATATACTGAGAGGCTGCGAGGCAATGCTACGCCAGATGCCTAGATAGGGGAGTTTACTCTGACAAACTAAATAATAAAAGGCGATGACCGCGAGGTCACCGCCTTTTCTATTGTTCGTCCAGCACGAACGTACTCTAACGGGTGAAAGTCCCCAAACCGCCCTGATAGTGGGAAGGTTACAGCCAAAGGCAAAGGTGTCCATCACGAGGTGGAATCTGAAGGAAGCTGGCGGCAAACATCTGGTCTGACG
>NZ_JBAEER010000104.1:0-15650 GCF_056207615.1 Candidatus Cryptobacteroides sp.
TTCTCTTTGTCATCTCCCTGACAGTAGAAACTACCATCACCGAAGGCCTTTCTTTCGACGTGATTGAAAGAATGAAATTCATTATCCTTTCACCCTGATATCTGTATGTCTTTCCGAGGGTGGTACCCTCAGCCCATGCAGCCTTCAGAGCGGTATGTCCTATATCTATGATGAGATTAGCCACTATATAAAATTGAAAGTTCCGCAAAAATACGAAAAATTATAACTTGCTTATGAGAGTGAGCGCCTTTGAGATGGAGTCAACGTTCCTGCAGATAAACTTCATCTTTCCTTCAGACTGCTTGAACTCGTATGTGTTTCCGTATGAATTGGCATTCTGGAACACACGCTGCATCTTTCCCGTCTTGTAATAAGGATTCATCTGGTTGGAAATGAAGAACATTATCATTATTCCGTTCTTTATTATGACCTTCTCGAATCCTACTTTCTGTGCTATCTGTCTTATCTTGACTATGTCGAAAAGTCGCTCAAGTTCGATAGGCATCTTTCCGAACCTATCCTCAAGTCTTTCCTTCATCTGAGCAAGTATCTTGAAGTCAGTGATAGAATCAAGTTCCTTATATATTCTTATCTTCTCGGCGGTCACAGACATATAATCGTCAGGGATGAGTGCAAGCTGATCCGTCTCTATGACTACATCGGAAACATAGTTCTCTTCCTGGCTTGGGGTCTTTATACCAGTCTCCATTCCGAGTTCCTCCATTGCTTCCGCAAGTATCTTCTGGTATGTCTCGAAGCCCATGTCTGTTATGAATCCGCTCTGCTCCGCACCAAGAAGGTTACCGGCACCTCTGATATCGAGATCCTGCATGGCTATGTTGAATCCGCTTCCCAGGTCGGAGAATGCTTCTATGGCCTTGAGCCTCCTTCTTGCTTCGTCGGTGATGGATACCAATGGTGGAACTATCAGGTAGCAGAACGCACGCTTGTTTGACCTTCCTACTCGTCCGCGAAGCTGATGGAGATCGCTAAGTCCGATGTTCTGCGCCTGGTTGATGATCATGGTATTGGCGTTCGGCACGTCAAGTCCGTTCTCGATGATGGTTGTACAGAGCAGCATATCATACTCTCCGTCCATGAAATCGAGTATCTTATTCTCGAGTACGGTTGATTCCATCTGACCATGAGCGACACATATCTTCATGTCAGGTACGAGTCCATGAAGTATGTTCGCTATGCTCTCGAGTTCCTCCACCCTGTTGTGAACGAAGAAAATCTGTCCGTTCCTGTTGAGCTCATAGTTTATGATGCTGCGTATCTCATCCTTATCGAAGAGCATTATCTCCGTCTGCACGGGAATTCTGTTCGATGGAGGGGTATTTATGATGGAAAGGTCACGAGCTCCGAGAAGTGAGAATTGAAGTGTTCGCGGAATTGGAGTTGCTGTAAGTGTGAGCGTATCCACGGATGCCTTTATATGGCGCAGTTTTTCCTTGGCGCTCACTCCGAACTTCTGCTCCTCGTCTATGATGAGCAGTCCTAGATCCTTGAACTCAAATCCTTTTCCGAGCAGCTTGTGGGTGCCTATGACTATATCTATCTTACCGTTGCGAAGCCTTTCCTGGATATCTGAAATCTGCTTTGCAGTCTTAAGACGACTGACATATTCTATGTTGCACGGGAAATTCTCGAGACGAGACTTGAAGGTATTGTAGTGCTGCAGGGAAAGAATGGTGGTAGGTACGAGAACTGCAACCTGCTTGCTGTCTGCGACTGCCTTGAAAGCAGCCCTTATGGCAACTTCAGTCTTTCCGAATCCTACGTCTCCGCAGACGAGTCTGTCCATAGGACATGAGTCTTCCATATCCTTCTTCACTGCAGCGACTGCCTTCTCCTGATCAGGGGTATCCTCATACATGAATGAAGATTCAAGTTCTTCCTGGAGATATGAGTCCGGGGAGAATGCAAAGCCTTCTGAAGACTTTCTCTCGGCATATAGCTTTATGAGATCCTTCGCAATATCCTTGACCTTGGACTTTGCGCTGGTCTTAAGATTCTGCCATGTCTTGCTTCCGAGCTTGTTTATCCTTGGAACCTCAGAATCCTTGGACTTGAATCTCGATATCTTATGGAGAGAATGTACGGATATGAAGACTACATCGTTGTCCTTGTATATGAGCTTCACTACCTCATGCATCCTTCCCTTGTCGTCTCTCATTCTTACAAGACCTCCGAACACACCGACACCATAGTCGATATGGACAATGTAGTCTCCAATCTCGAATGAGGAAAGGTCGTTGATGGTGAGCTGCTCGCTCTTTTCTACGGTACGACGAATTGTAACCCTGTGGAAACGGTCGAATATCTCATGGTCGGAATAGCAGCAGACCTTGTTCTCATGGTCTATGAATCCAGAATGGATATTCTTTCCTGAGACGAATTCAGGTATTACTCCTTCGTTCTGGGAAAGAATTGAAGAAAGCCTATCAAGCTGCTTTCTCTTCTCACCGAAGATGATGACCCTGTATCCTGATTCTATCTTCTTTCTTATATCCTCGGTGAGGATTTCGAAATTCTTGTTGAATACAGGTTGGGGAGCAAGATTGAAATTGACCGTTTCCTCGTCCTGTCTGGAAAGAGGAATGTCAAGATACACTCTCTTGTATTCCATTATCCTTGGATAGAATTCCTTGTCCTTATACATGTCCGAGGAATCAAGCCAGAGAAGGCTTGAGCTAGGGATAATGTCAAATATGGATATTCCGTCTTCCTGGGAAGGATCGATTGCAAGATTCGGATATATGTCAGCCTGATCTACCTTCTCGATCGAGAACTGTGTATTGCAATTGAATATTGATATGTCGTCTATCTCATCTCCGAAGAGACTGAACCTGTAGGGGTTGTTCAGAGAATATGAGAATATGTCGACCACTCCGCCTCGGAGAGTGAACTGGCCTGGTTCAGAGACAAAGTCCACATTCTCGAATCCGGCATTGAACAGAGTCTCCTCCAGTTCCTGATGACTTATCTCATCTCCCTTCTTGAGACTGAAGAGAGGTTTGTCAAGCTTGCCGGCTGAAGGCAGAAGTTCTTCCACGGCCTCAGGATACGTGACGACGAATATGCTTTCACCTGACTTGGAGGCTTCCACTATCTTTCCTATCGCAGAAGTCCTCTGCACTCCGAGAGAGGATTTGTAGTTGCTCCTCTCTATGTTCTTGCCGCTTGCCGGGAGGAAGAATACCTTGTCACCCTCGGTCAGTCCATAGAGATCTGCAGAACAGTATTCTGCGGAATCCTTGTCAGGAAGCATTATGAAGTTTATTCCGTCGTATGATGTATCTCTTGCAACGAACCATCTTGCGGACAGAAATAGACCCCCGCAGAAAACCTCGTCTGATGATTTGATTTTCTGCTGAACCTGTTCGATTGATTTTGAACTTATCAACATCGTATGTCTATTTTCTGTTCAAAAGCGGTTGATAACCCTGTTGAAAAAGGATGAAAAATAAACTTGCAAAGAAGCCTCCAAGGCTGCTTATGACAATCTCCGAGGAATCAAAGGAAACAATCAACATTCTTCCAATAAATTCCCAATAAGGATATCAACAGAAAATGAACTCTCTAAATATTTGTGGGTCAGAAGAGAAAGATGCATTATCAACATATCAACCGCAAAATATACATCAACATCATTAATTAAAAATTGAATATCTTTGTATATAATTTTGTTTGCGATGCAGGACAGTTTCGATCCCCATGACGCCGTTTCCGGCAAAGATAGTGAATTGGACGGAATAATAAGGCCGCAGGACCTTTCCGAATTCACCGGTCAGGACAAGATAGTGACCAATCTCAAGGTCTTCGTACAGGCTGCGAAGATGAGAGGCGAGTCGCTAGACCATGTGCTCTTCCATGGCCCTCCGGGTCTTGGAAAGACCACTCTCGCCCATATCATAGCAAATGAGCTCGGAGTAGGAATGAAGGTTACGTCCGGTCCTGTGCTTGACAAGCCCGGCGATCTTGCTGGCCTTCTCACTTCGCTTGACGAAGGAGATGTGCTCTTCATCGACGAGATCCATCGTCTCTCCCCTGTCGTGGAAGAGTACCTATACTCTGCGATGGAGGACTATGTGATAGACATCATGATCGACAAGGGGCCTGGAGCACGCTCGGTAAGGATATCTCTCAATCCTTTCACCCTCGTGGGCGCAACCACCAGAAGCGGTCTTCTCACAGCACCACTCAGGGCAAGGTTCGGAATTACCTGTGCTCTCGAATATTACAACACCGAGACCCTCGAACGCATCGTTAAGAGAAGCGCATCCATACTCCAGATCAGCATCGAGGATTCCGCTGCAAGAGAAATTGCTCTTCGAAGCCGTGGTACACCTCGTATCGCCAACTCTCTCCTCAGAAGGGTCAGGGACTTCGCACAGGTACTCGGCAACGGACACATTGATCTCAAGATCGCCAACTATGCCCTTGATGCTCTCAATATAGACAAGCGTGGACTTGATTCTATTGATAATAAGATACTTAGAACTATAATCACTAAGTTCAAAGGTGGACCTGTAGGAGCAAATACCATTGCTACGGCAGTCGGTGAAGACCAGGGAACTCTCGAAGAAGTATATGAGCCTTTCCTCATCAAGGAAGGCTTCATAGTGAGGACTCCGAGAGGACGTGAAGCCACATCTCTTGCATATCAGCACCTTGGATATGACCGCAACGATCCTGACTATATAGAAAATACTTTATTTTAATATGTATTTTAGTTATATTTGCGCGTAGAAATTTCATTAAACTCAATAAAAATGGCCAAAGAATTGATTTCAAAGATTCCTGAGGGACCTCTTGCTGAAAAATGGACCAATCACAAGGCTCATGTGCGCGTTGTGAATCCTAACAACAAGAGAAAACTCGAAGTTATCGTTGTAGGTACCGGTCTCGGTGGAGCGTCTGCAGCTGCTTCACTCGGTGAACTCGGTTATAACGTGAAGATCTTCTGCATCAGCGACTCTCCTCGTCGTGCGCATTCAATCGCCGCACAGGGTGGTATCAACGCTGCGAAGAACTACCAGAATGACAATGACTCTGTTTACAGACTTTTCTACGAGACTATCAAGGGTGGTGACTATCGTAGCCGCGAAGCCAATGTATATCGTCTTGCAGAGGTCAGCAACAATATCATTGACCAGTGCGTAGCTCAGGGCGTGCCTTTCGCACGTGAGTATGGCGGACTCCTCGCAAACCGCTCTTTCGGTGGGGCTACAGTCAGCCGCACCTTCTATGCTCGCGGACAAACCGGTCAGCAGCTCCTTCTCGGAGCCTATGCAGCTCTCAACCGCCAGGTTGCAGCTGGTACCGTGAAGTCTTATCCACGTCACGAGATGCTCGACGTAGTCCTCATCAACGGTGAGGCTAAGGGTATCATCGCAAGAAACCTCGTGACCGGTGAAATCGAGAGATTCGGTGCACACGCAGTCGTAATCGCTACCGGTGGTTACGGTAATGCATATTTTCTTTCTACCAACGCCATGAACAGTAATGGTTCAGCAGCTTGGCAGTGCAACAAGAAGGGTGCTTGCTTTGCAAACCCTTGCTTCGCGCAGATCCATCCTACCTGTATCCCTGTACACGGCGACCAGCAGTGCCAGCTTACCCTCATGTCAGAGTCACTCCGTAACGACGGACGTATCTGGGTTCCTAAGAAACTTGAGGATGTAGCTAGGCTCCGCAAGCGCGAAATCCTTCCTTCAGACATCGCTGAGGAGGATCGTGACTACTATCTCGAGCGCCGCTACCCTGCTTTCGGTAACCTCGTTCCTCGTGACGTTGCATCACGTGCAGCCAAGGAGCGTTGCGACGCAGGCTTCGGTGTAAACGAGACTGGTCTCGCAGTATTCCTTGATTTCAAGAGCGCAATCGAGCGTATCGGTGAGGATAAGGTTCGCGAGCGTTATGGTAACCTCTTCCAGATGTATGAGAAGATCACAGGTACCAACCCTTACAAGCAGCCAATGATGATCTACCCTGCTATCCACTACACAATGGGTGGTATCTGGGTCGACTATAACCTCATGACTACTATTCCTGGTCTCTACGCTATCGGTGAGGCTAACTTCTCTGATCACGGTGGAAACCGCCTCGGTGCATCAGCCCTCATGCAGGGTCTTGCTGACGGTTACTTCGTGCTTCCTGCAACCATCGGTGACTATCTCGCAGGTCATTTCAAGGATCCTAAGACTGACACCAATGCTCCAGAGTTCGCAGAGGCTGAGAAGGCTATCAAGGACAAGATCGCCAAGCTCTTCGCAATCAAGGGTAAGAAGACCGTTGATTCACTCCATAAGGAGCTTGGTCATATCATGTGGGAGTACGTAGGTATGGCACGTAGCGCAGAGGGTCTTAAGACCGGTATCGCTAAGATCAATGAACTCAAGAAGGAGTTCTGGTCAAACGTTTACGTACCAGGTGAGAACGGTGAGTTCAACCAGGAGCTTGAGAAGGCACTCCGCCTTGCAGACTTCCTTGAGATCGGTGAGCTCATGGCAATCGACGCACTCAACAGAAATGAGTCTTGCGGTGGTCACTTCCGTGTAGAGTCTCAGACTGAGGATGGTGAAACCAAGCGTGACGACGAGAACTACATGTACGTAGCAGCTTGGGAGTATCAGGGCGAAGGTAAGGAGCCTCTCCTCCACAAGGAGCCTCTCAAGTATGAGAATATTAAGATTGCAACCAGAAACTATAAAGACTAAGCGAAAATGGATTTTAAATTGAAAATATGGCGTCAGAAAAACGCCAAGGTATCAGGTCACTTCGAGACATACGAGATCCACGGTATCGAAGAGGATGCATCATTCCTCGAGATGCTCGACATTCTCAACGAGCAGCTCATCCGCGAGGGTATTGATCCTGTCGCTGTAGATAAAGGTTGCAAGAGCAGTGGTCCTGTTTCATTCGATCATGACTGCCGTGAGGGTATCTGCGGTGCATGTTCACTTTACATCGACGGCCGCGCACACGGACCAGACGATGAGGTTACTACCTGTCAGCTCTTCATGCGTAAGTTCAAGGATGGTGCTACCATCACCGTTGAGCCATGGAGAAGTTCAGGCTTCCCTATCATCAAGGACCTCGTAGTTGACCGTCAGGCATACGATAAGATCCTTCAGGCTGGTGGTTACATTTCAGTACGTACCGGTGGTGTTCCAGATGCTAACTCTATTCCTATCGCCAAGGAGAATGCTGATTCATCAATGGACGCTGCTGCTTGTATCGGTTGCGGTGCTTGTGCTGCTACCTGCAAGAACGGTTCTGCAATGCTCTTCGTTGCTGCACGTGTAAGCTCACTCGCTCTCCTTCCTCAGGGTAAGATCGAGGCTGCACGCCGCGCAAAGGCCATGGTTGCAAAGATGGACGAGCTCGGATTCGGTGCATGTACCAACACCCGTGCATGTGAGATGGAGTGCCCTAAGCACATCACCATCGACCATATCGCAAGACTCAACCGTGAGTTCCTTGCTGCCAAGTTCAAAGACTAATCATCTTAGAATAAATAAAAGAAATAGGCTGGCCCGAAAGGTCAGCCTATTTCATATTATCATCGCTGCTAATGCAGCTACACTTTATTAGTCATTTACCAAAGGAAGTTATTGAATGGATACCTTCCGGCATGTATTTCCGATACTATCTTATAGATATCGTTCCTAAGCTTGTCTATTCCTATCTTCTCTCTTGCAGAGATGAATGTACATGGAGTATTCTCACTTGCTATCCAACTGTTCTTAAATTCGTCCAGAGTATAGTTTTCGGGCTTTTTAGGGGTCAATGAGAACTCGTCATACTCTTCATACCTATAGGCGTCTATCTTGTTAAATATGACCAAAACAGGCTTATTTCCGGCGCCAATTTCATTAAGAGTATTGTTTACGGTCTTCATCTGATCCTCGAAGTCTGGATGAGAGATATCTACGACATGTACAAGGACGTCAGCTTCCCTGACCTCATCAAGCGTACTCTTGAATGCTTCAATAAGCTGAGTAGGAAGCTTTCGTATGAATCCTACCGTATCAGAAAGAAGGAAAGGACAATTCTCTACGACCACCTTTCTTACAGTGGTATCCAATGTAGCAAAGAGTTTGTTCTCTGCGAAAACATCTGATTTAGCCAGGAGATTCATAAGCGTGCTCTTACCCACATTCGTATATCCTACGAGTGCGAGTCTGACCATGCTTCCACGGTTTCCACGCTGTGTTGCCATCTGCTTGTCGACCTTCTGAAGCTGATCCTTTAGCTTGGAAATTCTTTCCTTTACGATACGGCGGTCAATCTCTATCTGCTTCTCACCCATACCACCACGTGCACCCATACCGCCTCGCTGTCTCTCAAGATGCGTCCACATGCCAGCAAGTCTCGGAAGCATGTAATTGTATCTTGCAAGTTCCACCTGCATCTTTGCATAGGATGTTCTGGCACGCTGAGAGAAAATCTCCAAGATGAGACTAGTTCTGTCTATGACTGCGCAGGTCTTTACTATTTTTTCTATGTTTCTTTGCTGAATTCCTGTAAGTTCATCATCGAAGATGACATAGTCTATATCATTTGCGGCGCAGTATTCTGCTATTTCCTCCAGCTTTCCGCTTCTTATATAGGTAGCACCGTCAGGCCTGTCAACCCTCTGTACGAATTTCTTATCTCCTATGGCTCCGGCTGTCAGTGCAAGGAACTCCAATTCCTCAAGGTATTCCATTACCCTCTCTTCATCATCATTCTGCTTGATGATTCCGACGAATACAGCCTTGTAGTCTCTAATTTCCATATAGCAATAAAAAAGAGGCCGACATAACTGTCAGCCTCCGTAATATACTGTAAATCAATTATCTCAACTGGAAGATAACAGGGAAGGTGTAAGTTACACGGACAGCGCGGTCACGCTGCTTACCAGGCTTCCACCTAGGTGAGCTTGATACAACCTTCACAGCCTCTGCATCGAGTGATGGGTCAACGCCACGGAGTACCTTAACGTTAGTTACACGACCATCAGTCTCAACGGTAAACTGGAGGGTTACACGACCCTGGACACCGTTCTCCTTAGCAATCTCTGGGTACTGGAGTCTACCGTTCACCCACTTTGAGAACTCATTTGCGTCACCACCATTGAATGATGGCTTCTCCTCAACGAGCTGGAACGGAATAGCTTCCTCCTCGATTACCTCTTCCTCAACTTCCTCAACATAGTCATTGATCTCGACACCGAGGTTATCGTTATCCTCGAGGTTCATGAACATGTCGTCATCAACCTGGATCTCATCGTCGACGATATCGATGTTATCTGAAAGAACAGGAATCTTAGGAGTCTCTGGTGGTGGTGGAGGGGTTTCCTGGGTAATAGGAATCATCTCTTCTTCCTCTACGAGGGCTACTTCCTCTTCAAATCCTGCAGCCTGCTTCTCCTTGGTACCATACTCGAAAGCACCGAGGACAACGGCGAGTGAAATGCAAAGACCAATCTCTACAAAAAGAAGCTTCTTGTTTTCAAGATTGGCTTTAGGCGTTTTTTTCTCTTCCATATCTATTTTGAGTTTTTTGCTTTTACCGCGCTAAGGTAGAAATTATCTTTATTAATTCCAATTTTTCTGTTGATAAGTTTTAAATTTGCGTTGAAAACTTAAAATCGCAGGTATATGATCTCATATTTTTTCGAGGATACAGACTTTATATTTAAAGGAAAGACCAAGAATAACCAGTGGTTACGCCTTGTTGCAGAGAGCGAGATTAGAAGGATAGGGGATATAAACATCATCTTCTGTTCGGATAATTATGTGCTCGATATAAATCAGAAGTATCTTCAGCACGATTACTTTACTGACATCATTACCTTCGATTATTGTGAAGGTGACCGTCTTTCCGGTGACCTATTCATAAGTGTCGACAGCGTGAGGGAAAATTCTATCGAATATGGTACTGAGTTCGTCGATGAACTGAACAGGGTAATCGTGCATGGTGTTCTTCATCTTATAGGTTATGATGATCATAACGACGAGGACATAGCAATGATGAGAAAGAAGGAGAACTATTACCTTTCTCTTAGGGAGGTACTCTGATGCAGAAAAGATATGATGTCATAGTTATCGGAGGTGGTCATGCTGGTTGCGAAGCCGCGATGGCCGCTTCTTCCATGGGTTCATCTGTGCTTCTTATCAGCATGGACATGAACAAATTTGGTCAAATGTCATGTAATCCTGCAATAGGAGGAATAGCTAAAGGTCAGATTATCAGGGAAGTAGATGCACTTGGAGGTTACACTGGAATAGTGACCGACTCGTCTACTCTACAGTTCAGGATGCTCAATAAGAGCAAAGGACCTGCTATGTGGAGTCCTCGTGCTCAGTGTGATAAATCTCAATTTTCTAGAAACTGGAGGAAAATCCTCGAAAGTGCCTGTAAATTAGATATTTACCAAGATACAGTAATAAATTTTCTCTTTGAGAATTCAAAAATCGTGGGCTGCCGTACGACTACAGGCGCAATTTTCAATTCTCAAGCGGTTATCTTGACAGCAGGAACCTTCCTAAGCGGAAAACTATTCATAGGAAGAAATCAGTTTGAAGGAGGAAGGATAGGGGAGTTGCCATCTTATGGTCTGACGGAACAGTTATCTTCTATGGGGGTGAAGACTGCAAGAATGAAGACAGGTACACCACCTCGAGTAGATATTTCTTCAATCGATACGTCTAGTCTCCCAGCTCAGTTTGGAGATGAAAATCCTGATAAGTTCTCATATCTGCCTTATCTTTCCACAGCGCAGAATGGAACTCCTCAGATGCCTTGCTATATAGTTCACACTAATACGAGGGTACATGAGATTCTTAGATCCGGATTCAAGGATTCGCCACTATTCCAGGGACTGATCACTGGAATAGGTCCGCGTTATTGTCCTAGCATAGAGGATAAGCTTAGAACATTCGCTGACAAGGATACCCATCAGCTTTTCCTGGAGCCTGAGGGAAGAAGTACCAACGAATACTATCTTCAGGGATTCTCTTCATCACTCCCTCTGGATATACAGATGGACGCTCTTCATGCGATAGAAGGTCTTGAAAAGGTTAAGGTGTTCAGACCAGCTTATGCAGTGGAGTATGACTACTTCGATCCTACACAGCTCAGAGCTACGCTCGAGCTCAAGGATATAGAAAATCTATTCTTCGCCGGTCAGATAAACGGAACCACCGGTTATGAGGAAGCAGCAGCTCAGGGTCTCATGGCTGGTATCAATGCTCACCTCAAGGTACATGAGAAGGATCCATTCATACTTCGTAGAGACCAGGCATACATAGGTGTGCTCATTGATGATCTTATTACGAAGGGAGTGGATGAACCATACAGGATGTTCACTTCTAGAGCTGAGTATAGGATACTTCTCCGTCAGGATAATGCTGATTTGCGTCTGACTCCAATGTCTCACGGAATAGGCCTTGCTGATGATTTCAGATATGATTACACAATGAAGAAGTATGATTCCATTGATAGGCTAGGGAACTTCTTCAATGAGTATTCAATAAAACCTGAGGCTGTGAATGATTACCTCTCTTCTGTTGGTTCTGCAGAGATTCCTAACAAGAAGAAGATGTCTGAGGTTATTGTCCGTCCGCAGGTGAGTTTGTCTGAATTTATAAAGATTGTTCCACGTGGAACTTTTGAAAAAGCATCACTTGATCCTAAGAAGCTATATGACTTGGACTACTCTGAGATAAGTTCGACAGAAGTATCTTACAGGGATAGGCTTGAGTCTTCTCTGCTATCTCCTGCCGAAAAGTCTAGTCCTATGGATCAGGCTTTGTCTGTGTTGAAATACAATACTGACTATCCTATATCATATCTGGATGCTGAATCCATGAATGAAAAGCTAGGTGCAAACTATGGTAGGGAAGTACTGGAATCTTGCGAAGTTTCAGTCAAGTATTCAGGATACATCGAACGTGAGGCAAGGCTTGCCGAGAAGATGACCCGACTGGAGAATCTTACTATTCCTGAGAATTTCGATTTCGATAAGGTAGAGTCTCTGTCTATAGAATGTCGTCAGAAGCTTAAAAGATATAAGCCCGGGACAATCGCCCAGGCTTCTCGTATTTCCGGTGTTTCTCCGGCAGATATTTCAGTGCTGTTAGTATACTTTGGAAGATAATGTTCCACGTGGAACTATAGCTTCTTAAGAGCGAGCTTAATGATTGTTTCTATAGTTGCGCCAGGCTGATCCTTGATTATGCCGGCAACTACCTTGCTTACGTTTGCCTTTGTGAAGCCAAGCATTACGAGTGCCGTAGTCGCTTCTTCCACTATACTGTTGTCAGGTGTTCCGAAGATTACGCTTGTGCCATCGACTGCACCCTCTCCCTTGAGAACCTTATCCTTGAGCTCAAGGATTACTCTCTGTGCGCTCTTCAGTCCAATACCTTTCACACCCTTGATTCTTGCTACGTTCTCAGATATGATAGCTTCCCTGATTTCATCGCAGGTAAGTGAAGAGAGCATCATTCTGGCGGTGCCAACACCAACTCCGGAAACGCTGATGAGAAGTCTGAAAAGTTCTCTCTCGTCTTTGTCTGCAAAACCGTAGAAAAGTTCTTCATCTTCCCTGAGGACATGGTGCATATAGACCTTTGCCTCGTTGCATTTCTCGAGCTTTGAATAGGTCTGAATTGAAATCTGCGCATGGAAACCTATTCCGTTGCAGTCCACGACGAGATCGGTAGGAGTGATTTCCTCAATTTTTCCTTTAACGTAGTCAATCATCTTGTTTTAGTCTTGTAACACAAAATTATGATATTATTCTGTCATTTAAAACATAGTTTTACTAAATTTGCAAGATTAAGCGTTTTATGGCAACATTGGCAGAAATAAGAAATCAATTACCTGTTCTGGGGCGTAAGGTATACGGGAAAAATCTCGTATATCTTGACAATGCAGCGACGGCCCAGAGGCCTCGCAGTGTAATCGATACCTGGAACAGAATATCTACTGAATCCAATGCGAACATCCATCGTGCTGTCCACCTTCTCTCTTCTGAAGCTACGGACGCTTACGAGGATGCAAGGGATGCAGTGCGTGAATTCCTGAATGCTGCCGATAGGAGGGAGATCATCTTCACTTCCGGTACTACTGCGTCGATCAATCTTGTGGCTTTCTGTTTCGGTGAAGCTTATGTTCACGAGGGTGACGAGATAATCGTTTCCGCCGTTGAGCATCATTCGAACATCGTCCCTTGGCAGCTTATGTGCCTTAGAAAAAAGGCGAGCCTCAAGGTAATTCCTGTTGATGACGAGGGACATCTGATAGTAGGTGCGCTTGACGAGCTCATCACCGACAGGACCAGGATAATCGCGGTGACTCAGATTTCGAATGTACTCGGAATAGTCAATCCTGTGAATGAGATCATCGCAAAGGCACATGCGAAGAATGTTCCCGTTCTCGTAGACGGAGCGCAGGGTATAGTTCATTGCGACGTTGACGTGCAGGATCTCGACTGTGATTTCTACGCTTTCTCCGGACACAAGCTCTACGCAGCTACCGGAACAGGAGTCCTCTATGCTAAGAGGAGATTCCTCGAGGAGATGCCACCGTACATGGGCGGAGGTGAAATGGTCGGAACAGTGAGCTTTGAAACCACTTCATACGCCGATATTCCGCACAAGTATGAAGCCGGCACTCAGAATTTCGCATCCACAGCGACTTTAAAGGATGCTATAGAATTCTGTAAACAATTGAAAGATAAAGAGTTAGAGTCTGAAATAGAGAGAATTTCAGTGTACATGGAAAGTGAGCTGAAAAAAATTGACGGACTCAGACTATACGGTCTCCCTCGCGAGGATGAGAAGAAGATTCCTCTCTATTCATTCTCCGTCGAAGGTGTACACCATGAGGATCTTGCTCTGATACTTGACAAGATGGGTGTGGCAGTGCGATCTGGACAGATGTGTGCAGAACCGGTGATGGATAGGTTTGGAGTGACAGGTATGCTCAGGGCGTCGTTCGCTCCATACAACACCCTGGAGGAGGCAGAGTATTTCATTAAGTCGCTCAAGAGGGCGATATCAATGCTGAAAGACTGATGGAATTGTTCGAAATAGAAAACGAAGTTATCGAGGAATTCTCGATGTTCGACGAGTGGCTCGACAAGTACGAGTACATAATTGACATGGGAAAGTCCCTGGAAGAGTTCCCGCAGGAAAAGAAGACCGATGACAGACTCATAAAGGGCTGCCAGTCGAGGGTATGGCTTGATTCATGCTTCAGCGACGGCAAGGTGTTCTTCACTGCGGACAGCGATGCAATCATCACGAAGGGAATCATCTCCCTTCTTATCAGGATATATTCGGGAAGGACTCCTCAGGAAATCCTCTCGTCGGACTTTTCTGTTGTGGAGAAGATCGGACTTAGGGAGAACCTCAGCCCTACGAGGGCGAACGGGCTCGTGTCCATGATAGAGAAGATACGCGCAATTGCGCAGGAGAACAGCTAGAGGGCTTTAATACGGAGTGCTGTGAAGATACTTAGGAAGCTCAGAAGGCTAAGAAACATAAAGAGACATATGTTGGAAAGAGATATAATAATGGCTTTGAGGCAGGTCTATGATCCCGAAATTCCGGTGAACATTTATGACCTCGGACTCATCTATGAACTCAAGGTCGACGAAGGACACAATGTATACATCCAGATGACCTTGACGGCACCGAACTGTCCGATGGCGGACTATGTGGTAGGTCAGGTGAAGGAGGCTGTGGAGGATGTTCCGGGTGTCGTGAGCGCACAGATAGATCTTGTATTTGACCCGGTATGGGACAAGAGCAGGATGTCGGAAGAGGCTCTCGTGGAACTTGGAATGGACGTCGACTGATGAAGGAAAATGTCTTTCTTTCCCTGGGTTCCAATCAAGGTGACAGAAGATACAACCTTGACAGGGCTACGGAACTGCTGGCCGAAGGTCTGGGAGAAATGCCTGTGGCAGTCTCGGACTATATCGAGACTGAGTCTTGGGGCTTTGAAGCCCCGGATTTCCTGAATTCGGTGGTCGCGTTCAGCCTTGAAGATCCGGATGGTTTCTCCATCCTTGCCCTGTGCAAGGAGATAGAGAGGACAATGGGAAGGGAAGAGAATGTCGAATATGACGGCGAGGGAAAGCGAATTTACCATTCCAGGCCGATAGATATCGACATCATAGAGATCGGAGAAAGGAAGATAGAGAGCGAGACTCTCATAGTTCCTCATCCGCTTGCCGACGAAAGAGATTTCGTGAAGATACCTCTGGCACAGGTAAAGAAAAAGTTGAGTAATATTTAAATAATACAATAGGATTATATGACACAGGAAGAACTTTTCAAGGTACTCGTCGCTCACTGCAAGGAGTATGGTTTCATTTTCCCATCCAGTGAGATCTATGACGGCCTTGGCGCCGTATACGATTACGGCCAGCTTGGTTCCGAGCTCAAGCAGAACATCAAGAGCTACTGGTGGAACGCAATGACTCGCCTCAACGAGAACATCGTAGGTATCGATTCAGCAATCTTCATGCACCCACGCATCTGGGAGGCATCAGGCCATGTAGGACACTTCAATGATCCTCTCATCGACAATAAGGACTCAAAGAAGAGATATCGTGCAGACGTCCTCATCGAGGATTATCT
>NZ_JBAEER010000105.1:0-16206 GCF_056207615.1 Candidatus Cryptobacteroides sp.
TGGCCTTGATGCCGCAGTCGAGCGTGATGATCAGGTCGAACTTGTTCTCTACGGCCCAGTCTATGCCCTTGTACGAAACGCCATAACCCTCGTCATAGCGGTCCGGAACATAGAAATCGACCTTCGGAGTAAGTTTCTTGAGGAAGGAGTAGACAAGGGACACGGCAGTGGTTCCATCGACGTCATAGTCGCCATACACGAGGATCTTGTCACCCTCGACGACTGCGCGGCGCACTCTCTCGACAGCCTCGTCCATGTCCTTCATGAGGAAAGGATCATGGAGATTGTCGAGCGAAGGACGGAAGAATTCCCTGGCCTCCTGGAAGGTACGGATACCGCGCTGGACCAGGAGTTCGCCCAATACGGGGTCTATTCCCAGTTCAGCAGAAAGCCTGCTCACGACCTCGCGGTCAGCTGCCGGCTTCAATTCCCACTTCTTGTCCTTAGCCATATCCTACAAAGATACTCAAATTGTTCCTAAATACTCAAAAAATTAATTATTTGTAGTAACTTTGTGTGCTTTAAACAGATAATGATGGAACAGACTTTCAACGAGCAGGAAACCCTGCGTAGAGAAGCCCTCGGTAAGCTCAGGGAGCTCGGCATCGAGCCATATCCGGCACCACTTTACCCAGTCAATGCGACATCTGCCAGCATCAAGGCGGAGTTCGATCCTGAGAAGGAGAACCTCCAGGACGTATGCATCGCCGGCCGCCTTATGAGCCGCCGTATCATGGGTGCCGCATCCTTCGGTGAGCTTCAGGACGAGACAGGAAGAATTCAGATATATGTAAACCGCGACGAGATCTGTCCAGGCGAGGACAAGACCATGTACAACACGGTATTCAAGAAACTCCTTGACATCGGTGACGTCATCGGCATCAAGGGATTCGCCTTCATCACCAAGACCGGCCAGCTCTCGATCCATGCAAAGGAACTCACCCTCCTCAGCAAGTCCCTCCGCGTGCTTCCTATCGTGAAGGAGCAGGACGGAAAGGTATTCGACGCCTTCTCTGATCCGGAGCTTCGCTACCGTCAGAGGTACGTGGACCTCATCGTGAACCCGCAGGTGAAGGAGACCTTCATCAAGAGGTCACAGATCATCGCCACCATGCGCGAGTACTTCAACGAGGCAGGCTGTCTCGAGGTTGAGACCCCTATTCTCCAGAGCATCCCAGGCGGCGCTACCGCACGTCCGTTCATCACTCACCATAACGCCCTCGACATCGACCTCTACATGCGTATCGCCAATGAGCTTTACCTCAAGAGGCTCATCGTCGGTGGATTCTCAGGCGTTTACGAGTTCGCAAAGGACTTCCGTAACGAGGGTATGGACAAGACCCACAACCCTGAGTTCACCTGCATGGAGATCTATGTTGCATACAAGGACTACATCTGGATGATGGAGTTCGTGGAGAAGATGCTCCAGAAGATCGCCCTCAAGGTCAACGGAACCACCAAGGTCACCATCGGCGAGCACGAGGTTGACTTCGGCGGCACTTTCCGTCGCCTCCCTATCCTCGACGCGATCAAGGAGTATGCAGGCGTGGATGTCAGCGGCATGGACGAGGACGAACTCCGCAAGACCTGCAAGGAGCTCCATGTCGAGATCGACGAGCACATGGGCAAGGGCAAGCTCATCGACGCAATCTTCGGCGAGTTCGCAGAGCCTAACCTCATCCAGCCAACCTTCATCACCGACTACCCTGTCGAGATGTCTCCTCTTACCAAGCGTCATCGCAGCAACCCTGCACTCACAGAGCGTTTCGAGCTCTTCGTCTGTGGCAAGGAGCTTGCCAACGCATATTCTGAGCTCAACGACCCTATCGACCAGTTCGAGAGGTTCCAGGAGCAGGCAAGGCTCAAGAGCAAGGGCGACGACGAGGCCATGTTCTTCGATATGGACTTCGTACGCGCACTCGAGTACGGTATGCCTCCTACATCAGGTCTCGGAATGGGTATCGACCGTCTCACCATGTTCATGACCGGCCAGACAACCATCCAGGATGTACTCTTCTTCCCTCAGATGAGGCCGAAGCCAGTAGAGTAAACGATCGCAATCCGCTGAGTGCCAGCGATATAATACCGCGACGGCTCCCTCTTCCGAGGGAGCCGTCACTATGTTAATGCACTGAAGATCAGTCAACTAGCACCATCTCATCGATGAGGTTGTCGGCATGGCCGATGTTCCTGATGAGGAACAGGACATAGCGGACGTCGAGAGAGATGTTCCTGCAGAAGTCCGGATCGAACGCGATATCGCTCATGGTGCCTTCCCACACGCGGTCGAAGTTGATGCCGATGAGGTCGCCGACAGCATTGATCACCGGGCTGCCGGAATTACCTCCGGTGGTGTGGTTGGTAGCGAGGAAGCAGACAGGAGTGTCCGCATAGTCACCCGACGCATAGAGGTCGCGAAGCTCCTGCGGGATGTTGTAGTCGAAAATCTCCGGATTGTCCTTCTCCATCACACCCTTGAGGGTCGACACATGGTGATAGTAGGTACCGTCGGCAGGAGAATAGCCAGCGACATGACCATAAGCTACGCGAAGGGTGAGGTTGGCGTCAGGGAAGAACGTCCTGTCCTTCTCGTACTCCATCTGGCCACGCATATAGTCGCGGTTGAGAAGGTTGATCTGACGTCCGTACTCATTGACTCCAGGGACCGCGTACTCGGCATACCAGTCGTACATCTTCCTGTAGAATATGTATGCAGGGTCCTCCTTCGCCTGGTCTGAGCTTAGTGAGTATGCCTTGTCAGAGGTGAATGCAGAAGAAGAGAAGAGATCCTCCGCCCATGCCTCTACACTGCCATATTTCTTGAGATTGTCCTTGTAGTAGTCAGGCTGCACTTCCTCAGGGATGAGCTCTGCGAACCTGCCCATCACGGCAACGAAGCTCTCCTGATCGATAGGTCTGTACCAATCCTTGAAGAAAGCGTCGAGGTGGGCCTTTCGTGCCTCGTCATCCTTGAGACCTGCATAAGAAGCGGCCTCCCTCGCGATCTCGATCACGTACGCAGTCTCGGTGAATATCTCCCTTGCGAACATATATGGCTCGTAAAGGGCATAGAGCTCGGCGAGCTTGTCGATCAGGCCGTCATACTGGGTCCCTACAGCCCATTTCCTGAAGCCGGCCTCGTACTCCTGCTTCTTCGCCACCACCGAATTGCGGGCAATGCCCTTAGCCTCGCCCTGCCATTTCTTCCATGCATTGGAAACGCTTGCGTTCTTCGAGCTGTACTGTATTCTGACCTTCTGGCTCTGGCCCATGTACTTTTTCTGGATATCGAGTCTGAGGGTACGAAGATCGATCTTCGCTGGATCCGACACCTCCGCCACATACTTCACCGCAGCCGAATGGATGTACTCCTGGGTGCTGCCCGGGAATCCGTAGATGAAGGTGAAGTCACCCTCGTTGACGCCGGCGGTGCTGATTCGGAAAAACTTCCTCGGAGAGTATGGGACATTGTCCTTCGAATATGCCGCAGGCTCATTGTCCTTGCCCGCATAGATACGGAACATGGAGAAGTCGCCGGTGTGACGCGGCCACATCCAGTTGTCGGTATCGCCACCGAACTTTCCTATCGAAGATGGAGGGCAGCCGACAAGACGCACGTCGTTATACACCCTGTACACGAAGAGGAAGTACTGGTTGCCCATGAACATGGACTCCACGCTCGCCTCGAGGCCCTTCGCACCAGCGGTGGCCTGCTCGGTGATCTTCGCGCTGTTCGCCTTGATTACGGAATCCCTCTGTGCCTCGCTCATCGATGGGTCATAGCCCTTGAGGACAGCCGCCGTCACATCTGTCATGTGGTCCAGGAAGTTCACGCTGAGACCCGGACAAGGAAGCTCCTCAGAGCGATTTCTCGACCAGAATCCATCCTTGAGGTAGTCATGCTCCACGGAGCTGTGCTTCTGGATATGGCTGTAGCCGCAATGATGGTTGGTGATGAGCAGTCCCTCTGCCGAGATGAGCTCTCCGGTACATCCGCCGCCGAAGAGAACGACAGCGTCCTTGAGCGACGCCTGGTTGATGCTGTAGAGGTCCTCAGCCTCGAGCTTGAAGCCCTTGGCCTGCATATCCCCTATCCTCTGGGAAATGAGAGACGGAAGCCACATGCCGCCGTCCGCATGTGCGGAAAAGGACACGAGGATAGCCGTGATCAGTACTGAAATTTTCTTCATATCGTATTATTTTCTATTCAAAGACCTTGGCCATTGACTCCGCATCCGGCTCCTCACCCGTAAAGAGGAAATATCCATGCACAGCCTGGCTCAGCAACCACTTCTTACCGGACTCGGCATTGAGTACAGGATCCTTATAGTTGGCCTCCAGCACCATGACATCCGAGAATGCCTCGATGCCCTTGACCGCGAGCGGAAGAGTGTAGATGACGACGTCGCACTTAGGCAGGACATCTGCGCCATCCTCGAGGCCAAAGACTTCCGGACGCTTCTTCGGTCCGAAGACTGCAGCAAGCGAATCAGCGAACTCCTCCGCCTTTGCGACATTCCTGTTCGCTATCCTGGTCTTGAGTCCGACCTCGAGGGCAGCCACTATGGCCGCCTTGCCGGCACCGCCGCAGCCTATCACCATCGCCGTCTGCATAGGCTTCTCCTTCATCGCCTCAAGCAGCATCATCGCCACTGCCGAATAGTCCGAATTATAAGCCTTGATGCCCTCAGCAGTCTTCACGAAGATGTTTCCGGCACCGATTGCCTCGCACTCGGCGCTTCGCACGTCGGCACGCGCATAGGCTAGCTCCTTGAACGGAGCAGTCACGTTGATTCCGTCGTACTCGTCGATGAATCGCTGCCAAACCTGCTCGAAGTCAGCGCCCTCGATAAGGTCATAAGGGTAGCGACCGTCGTATGCTGCCTTGAAGAGCGCTGGGCTCTTCGAATGTGCGATCGGGTGTCCTATCAGTCCGAATTTTTTCATGATGTCGAATTTATGAATTGCGCTGGCGCACCGCCTCGAAGAGGAGTATGGCCGCACTTACGGATGCATTGAGGCTGTCAAGGCGTCCGAGCATAGGTATCTTGATATGGGCATCCGCCGCCTGCCTCCACGCGTCAGTGAGACCTGTCGCCTCGGTTCCGATGACGATGGCTGTGCCGGACTTCATGTCGGTATCATAATACCACTCCGAATCCTGGAGCTGGGCAGTGAGAATGCGTATTCCGTTCTTCTTGAGCCATGCTATGCACTCCTCGGAGCTGCAGGCTGCACATGGCACGGTAAAGATCGCGCCTATGCTGGAACGGATGAGGTTAGGATTGTAGAGGTCGGTGAGCGGATCGCAGACTATCACGGCGTCTGCACCGGAAGCATCTGCGCTCCTCAGCACGGCTCCGAGGTTGCCCGGCTTCTCCACGCTTTCGAGTATGACGATGAGCGGATTCTCCTTGAGAGTTATATTCTCGAGTCCATGCTTCTTACAGCGCACCTCCGCCACCATGCCCTCGGTTCCACCTCTGTAGGCAATCTTGTCATAGACCTCCCGGGTGACCTCGAAGAGCCTTGGCTCCTGGCCGGAGAACGAGTCCTCGAGCTGATCTGCCGACATCCCCAAGATGGACGGACAGAAGAACACGGAGTCAAGCGCATAGCCGCAAGCGACGCAATGCTCTATCTCCCTTCTGCCCTCGACGACGAACAGTCCGCTCTCACGACGGCGCTTCGACTTCTCCTGCAGGAGAAGCAGTTCCTTGATCTTAGGATTCTGTCCTGAACTGATTGTCTCTGACCTCATGTTTCCGATTTTTCGAATGACAAATTTAGCAAAAATGTATTGCTCTGCGAAAGATAAAAGCTAACTTAGCAGAACCACCGTAACTAATAATTCATTTTATCATGTCACTGAACAAAGCAATGTTGATCGGTAACGTTGGAAAGGACCCGGAAGTACGTTACCTTGAGCAGAATTCACCAAACTCCGCAAAAGTCGCATCATTCACACTCGCAACCACAGAGAGGTTCCGCGATCGCAACGGAGAAACCCGGGAGAACACGGAATGGCACAACGTAGTTGCTTGGAGAAGCAATGCTGACGTGGTGGAGAAGTTTGTGAAGAAGGGAACTCAGCTCTATGTGGAGGGACGTATCAGGTCCCGCTCATGGGATGGTCAGGACGGAGCCAAGCACTACATCACTGAAATCGTAGCTGACACGATCCAGCTTCTTGGTAACCGCAGGGACAATCCTGGTGCTGACGCTGCTCCATCGCAGCCAAGCGTCGCCACTCAGCCTCAGGCAAGCTATGCCCCTCAGCCACAGCCTTACAGCCCTGTCGCTCAGCCTGCCCCAGCGCCCGCTAAGCCGGCTGTAGTCTCAGAGAATCCAGACGACGATCTGCCGTTCTAGCGAACGGCAGATGAGGCCGGTCCGCAGGGTCGGCCTATTTTATTACCACTTCGTAATCAAAGAACGGAAGCGATCCTTGCTCCGGGACCCGAAAACCGCTCCGGCTACGCCTGCGCTTTTTTCCGCCCTCTCGCAAGAGATTCGCATTCCGTTCTTTTCTTTATCCGAGGAAACTGAGCAGGATACCTGCAGCGACGGCGGAGCCGATGACACCAGCGACGTTCGGAGCCATCGCATGCATGAGCAGATGATTGCTTGGATCGCACTCCCTTCCGACAGTCTCGGAAACCCTCGCCGAATCAGGCACAGCCGACACTCCGGCATTTCCGATGAGAGGATTTATCTTTCTATCCTCCGGAAGGAATATGTTCCATATCTTCACGAAAAGTATTCCGCAGGTAGTAGCGATGATGAATGAGACCAGACCGAGTCCGAAGATCTTGAGCGAGGTAACGGAAATGAACTTGTCGGCCTGAGTAGAACAACCGACGGTAAGTCCGATGAGCATGGTCACGATATCGATGAGCGGACCGCGCGCGGTCTCTGCAAGCCTCCTTGTGACACCACTCTCCTTGAGCAGATTTCCGAAGAAGAGCATACCCAGAAGAGGAATGCCGGAAGGCACGATGAAGGCTGTCAGGAGGAAACCAACTATAGGGAAGATGATCTTCTCCTTCTGGCTCACAGCGCGTGGAGAAGCCATCCTGATGGTCCTTTCCTTCTTCGTGGTGAGAAGCATCATGAGCGGCTTCTGGATCACAGGGACGAGAGCCATGTAGCTGTATGCGGATACTGCGATGGCGCCCATCAGATCCGGAGCAAGCTTCGAAGAGAGGAAGATTGCGGTAGGACCGTCAGCACCGCCGATGATGCCGATGGCACCTGCCTCGGCCGGCATGAATCCCATCCACAACGCGAGCAGGTAGGCTCCGAAAATGCCCATCTGGGCCGCGGCGCCGATTATCATCAGCCTAGGCTGGGATATCAGTGCCGAGAAATCCGTCATTGCACCTATGCCCAGGAAAATCAGCGGCGGATACCAGCCCTGACGCACGCCCTGGTAGAGAATGTTCAGTACGGAACCTTCTTCGTATACACCTATGTTGAGTCCCTCGACGAAAGGGATGTTGCCGACCACGATTCCAAAGCCGATAGGCACGAGAAGCAGCGGCTCCCATTTCTTTACGATTCCGAGCACGACGAAGACTATACCTATGCAGATCATGATAAGATGCTGCCAGGTCGCGTTCGCGAAGCCCGTGAAATGCCAGAACTGCTGTAATGCGTCGAATACCATGTCCATCAGTCAATAGAGATTATTGGAGCGCCCTCAGGGATGCTGTCCCCCACTGCCACATGCACCGCGCTGACGGTTCCGTTCTTCTCCGCCTCGATCGCATTCTCCATCTTCATGGCCTCGAGCACAGCCACCGTCTGACCAGCGCTCACCTTGTCGCCGACCGTGACGTTAATGGAGTTAATAACTCCAGGAAGTGGACTGAGCACCTTCTTGGAAGCCGACTTTACAGGGGCAGCTGATGGTGCTGAAACGGCCCTTCCTGCAGGCTGGGATGGTCTTGCAACGCTGGAAACCACGGAAGCAGGGACTCCGGCCTTCGCGTCAGACTCGATCCCCACGCTGTACGGAGTACCGTTGACGGTCACGTCCACAGACGCATCGTCCATCCTATCTATACGGACCGCATAGTCATGTCCGTTTATCTTAAGCTTATATTCTTTCATCTTACTTTCTCCTAATCGTGATGACATAGCTCTCGTCATCGTGTGCGGATTCCTCCTTTCGTGCCAACTCTATCGCCGCCGCAATCGCAGCAGCGATCTCGGCTTCATCTGTTCCCGAAGCCATCTGGGATGATGCTTTCTGAGTTTTCCGTCCGAATCTTTCAGCAAGCTTCCCGCTGCACACATAGCCCACAAGGGTGTATGCCAGGTAGAGCAGGATGAGCGCGGAGAACACGACGGACACGGCCACGACAGTAACGGTCAGGCCATACTCCATCACAGAAGACGCTCCGGAAGCAAGCACTATGACAGGAATACTCATCATAGAGGAAGGTTGTCATGTTTGCGCATAGGCATCTCCCTCTTCTTGCCTGCGAGAGACTCGAGGGCGCGTATCACGCGGAAACGGGTATTGCGAGGCTCGATCACATCGTCGATGTAACCGTAGCTTGCCGCATTGTATGGATTGCAGAAGAGATCATTATACTCCTTGATCTTCTCTGCGGCGAGCTCTGCCTTCTTCTGCGGGTCGGACTCAGCCTTAAGCTCCTTTCCATAAAGGACCTCGACAGCGCCCTCCGCACCCATCACGGCAATGTTCGCCGATGGCCATGCATAGTTGACGTCACCGCGGAGCTGCTTGCAGCTCATCACGATATGCGCACCACCGTAGCTCTTCCTCAAGGTCACTGTGACCTTAGGTACGGTAGCCTCGCCGTATGCGTAGAGGAGCTTGGCACCGTTGGTGATGACTCCTCCGTACTCCTGCTGGGTTCCGCAGAGGAAGCCAGGCACGTCAACGAGGGTCACGAGCGGGATGTTGAAAGCGTCGCAGAACCTCACGAAGCGCGCTGCCTTGCGAGATGCATTGATGTCAAGCACGCCGGCGAGCATCTTCGGCTGGTTGGCCACGATACCCACGCTGCGTCCGTTCATGTGCGCGAATCCCACTATTATGTTCCTTGCCCAATCCTTCTGAACCTCGAGGAAAGCACCATCGTCGACTATGCTGCCAATGATAGGATACATGTCGTAGGCCATGTTCGGATTGTCCGGAATGACATCGTTCAAGGCATCGTCGTACCTTCCGGCAGGGTCGTCGGTAGGACGGAAAGGGGCCTCTTCGCGGTTGCTGGACGGAAGGAAGGAAACAAGCTCCTTGATGGTCCTGATCGCGTCCTCCTCCGATTCGGCTGCGAAATGCGCGACTCCGCTCTTCCTCGAATGTACGTCCGCGCCGCCGAGATCCTCCTGCGAGACCTCCTCTCCGGTGACGCTCTTCACCACTGCCGGTCCGGTGAGGAACATGAAAGAGCTGCCCTTGACCATGATATTGAAATCGGTCAGAGCCGGAGAATAGACGGCGCCGCCTGCGCATGGACCGAATATGCCCGAAATCTGCGGAATCACTCCCGAAGCGAGTATGTTCCTCTGGAAGATCTCAGCATAGCCTGCAAGAGCGCAAACTCCCTCCTGGATCCTTGCTCCACCCGAATCGTTGAGTGCGATCATCGGAGCACCGTTGCGCACCGCAAGGTCCATCACCTGACATATCTTCATCGCCTGGGTCTCGGAGAGCGAACCACCGTTCACGGTGAAATCCTGCGCCGAGACATATACGAGCCGCCCGTCGATGGTTCCCATTCCTGTCACCACGCCGTCGCCGTCGTTCTTGTGCTTCTCCATACCGAAGTTCGAGCATCTGTGCTGCACGAACATTCCATATTCCTCGAAGCTTCCCTCATCGAGCAGCAGCGAGAGCCTCTCCCTGGCGGTGAGCTTACCCTTGGCATGCTGTGCCTCGATTCGCTTCTCTCCGCCGCCGAGCTTCGCGCTTGCACGTCTGTCGACGAGTTCCCTTATCTTTTCCTTCTGTACTGTCATCTTTCTGTCATCTAGTCCTTGCAGAAAGGCAAAATCGACGAATAACCGCCGTCATTGTAAAGATTCTGCATGGTCACCTTTCTCGTATAGTCCGAGAAGAGCACCGTTATATAGTCAGCGCAGTCGTCAGCATCGGCATTGCCGAGCGGCGACACGCGGTCCGTATACTCGAACATTTCCTGCATGCCTGCGATTCCCTGACCAGCGGTTGTCATGGTCGGAGACTGGGATATGGTGTTGACCCTGACCTTCTTCTCCGATCCGAACACATAGCCGAAGTTCCTGGTGATGGACTGGAGCATAGCCTTCGCATCGGCCATATCTCCGTATCCCGGCATCGCACGGTCGCCAGCGATATAGGTCAGAGCGAGTATCGATCCACCTTCACGCACAGCGTCCTTCTTGTAGAGAGTCTGGAGGAGCTTATGGAAGGAGAGGGCCGAAATGTCTACGGTCTTGAGGAAGAAATCGTAGTTAAGGTCGTCGTATGGCTTGCCCTTCCTGATGTTTGGCGACATGCCCACCGAATGGAGCACGAAGTCGAACTGACCTCCGAAATGCTCCATCGCCTGGTCCACGAGATTCTCCAGGTCCGCGACCGAAGTCGCATCTGCCGCGATGACGGGAGCGTTGCACTGCTCCGCAAGAGCGGTGACGCTGCCGAGCCTGATGGCCACTGCTGTATTCGTAAGCACGATCTGAGCGCCTTCTTCGGCACATCTGACCGCTGCCTTCCATGCTATTGACTGTTCGTTGAGAGCACCGAAGATGATGCCCTTCTTTCCCTTGAGCAAATTGTTTCCCATAATTCTAAGCTTGCTTTTCCTCTACGAGGATGAAAGACTGTGTAGCCGAGCAGCAGACCTTACCGTCGACCGTCGCCTTGGCCTCGATCACGACATAGTTCTCCTTCTGGGCAGTTATCCTGCACTTGGTGACCACGGTGTCGCCCGGGCGCACTGTCTTCTTGAAGCGAACGTTGTTCATTCCTGCAAACAGAGGAAGACGACCCTTGAGCGACTCGTACGAGAGGAGTATGGACGGTTGTGCCATCATCTCGCAAAGAATCACTCCCGGCACGATTGGGTTGTCCGGGAAATGCCCCTGCAAGAAGGGTTCCTCTCCCGTAACCTTGTACTCGGCGACAACTATGTCTCCAAGTTTTTCGGCCTTATCCACGAGCAGCATAGGCTCGCGATGCCGCACTAGTTTCTTGAATTCTTCTCTATCCATAGGTCTAGCACTGTCTTTGCGTCTATAAAGATACTACTCTTCTTCGAAAAAGGCTAAAAAAAGAGCCGATTGCTGCTGCAATCGGCTCTTTCTCAATATAGGATTCTGTTAGAGATTCTCGAGATTTGCCTTCACCTTCTCTGCCGGAGCGACGAGGATTTCCTGGAAATCCTTCTGGCCGGTACCTGCAGGAATTGCGTGACCGCAGATCACATTCTCCTTCAAGCCCTCGAGCATATCCACGCGACCGCGGATCGCTGCCTCTGAGAGAACCTTGGTAGTCTCCTGGAATGACGCTGCTGACATGAAGCTGTTGGTCTTCAACGCAGCCCTGGTGATACCCTGGAGAACCTGAGTTCCGGTAGCTGGCTTAGCGTCGCGAACGACGATGGTCTTGAGGCCCTGACGCTCGAGTGACGAGTTCTCTGCGCGGAGATCCCTTGCGGAAATGATCTCGCCGGTGAAGAACTTCTGTGAGTCACCAGAGTCGAGGATGTATGACTTGCCGTAGATGCTGTCGTTGGTGTCGATGAATCTCCACTTGTCGACAAGCTCCTCTGGAAGGAACTCGGTGTCGCCTGGATCTGTGATCTCCACCTTCCTCATCATCTGACGTACGATGATCTCGAAGTGCTTATCGTTGATCTTCACACCCTGCAGACGGTAAACCTCCTGTACCTCGTTAACGATGTACTCCTGAACCTTGATAGGACCAAGGATGTTGAGGAGATCGGTAGGAGAAACTGAACCGTCAGAGAGGCGCATACCTGCCTTGACGTAGTCGTTCTCCTGAACGAGGATCTGCTTGGTGGTAGGAACGAGGTATCTCTTCTCTACGCCGCTCTTGTTGCGGACGATGATCTCCTGGTTACCCCTCTTGATCTTACCCATGATGATCTCACCGTTGATTTCGGATACGATTGCAGGGTTAGATGGGTTACGTGCCTCGAAGAGCTCGGTAACTCGAGGGAGACCTCCGGTGATATCGCTTGACTTACCTACTGCGCGTGGGATCTTGATGATGATGTCACCGACCTTCACGTCTGCACCGTCGTTGACCATTACATGGGCATTGACAGGGAGGTTGATGGTCTTTCTCACGTTACCGTCCTCGCCGAGGATGACGATCGCAGGGTTCTTGGTCTTATCCTGTGAAGTGATGATGACCTTGTCGCGGTTGAATGAGTACTCATCGGCCATTTCCTCGCGGTATGTCACACCGTCGATCATGTTCTCGTATCTTGCCTTACCGGCAGCCTCGATGATGGTGATCGCGTTGTAAGCATCCCACTCGCAGATGAGATCACCCTTGACAACCTTCTCGCCATCGAGCTTGCTGAGGATTGAACCGTAAGGGATATCGTACTGAGAGTAAGTGATTCCAGTGTTCTCGTCAACGATGCGGAGCTCGGTTGTACGGCTGACTACGACCTCCTGGACACCAGTCTCGGTAACCCTCTGGATGGTCCTGAGCTCGCTGTACTCAAGCTTACCGTTGTACTTAGAGGTGATAGAGTTGTCTGCTGCCTCACCACCGGCGATACCACCGGCGTGGAAGGTACGGAGTGTAAGCTGGGTACCTGGCTCACCGATTGACTGAGCCGCGATAACGCCGACAACCTCACCCTGCTCAACCATTCTCGTGGTAGCGAGGTTACGTCCGTAGCACTTCGCGCAGACACCCTTACGTGACTCGCAAGTGAGGACGGAACGGATCTCGACCTGCTCGATAGGGAGGCTCTCGATGAGGGCAGCGGTGTCCTCACGGATCTCCACACCTGCAGCGATGATGAGCTCGCCAGTGAGTGGGTTGAAGATATCATGTACCGAGGTACGACCGAGAATTCTCTCGCCGAGAGACTCTACGACCTCGTCCTTGCTCTTGATAGCAGTTGCGATGAGACCTCTGAGAGTACCGCAATCCTCCTCGTTGATGATCACGTCGTGTGAAACGTCTACGAGACGACGGGTAAGGTAACCAGCATCCGCAGTCTTCAATGCGGTATCGGCAAGACCCTTACGTGCACCGTGGGTACCAACGAAGTACTCGAGCACGGTCATACCCTCCTTAAGGTTGCTGATGACAGGGTTCTCAATGATCTCTGCACCCTGACCACCGGACTTCTGAGGCTTTGCCATCAAACCACGCATACCGCAAAGCTGCTTGATCTGCTGTGTTGAACCTCGTGCACCAGAGTCGAGCATCATGTAGACTGGGTTGAAGCCCTTGTCTGCTGCAGAAATCTGCTCCTCGACGATCTTGGTAAGCCTGTTGTCAATAGATGTCCAGAGGTCGATGACCTTGTTGTAACGCTCGTTGTTGGTGATGAAACCCATCTCGAAGTTGCTCTTGATGTTCTCCACCTCCTTGTAACCGTTCTCGATCATGCTGGTCTTCTCAGCCGGGATGATGACGTCACCGAGGTTGAATGAAAGACCGCCCTTGAATGCCATGGTGTAACCAAGGTTCTTGATGTCGTCGAGGAACTGTGCGGTACGTGAGATACCGGTGTTCTTGATGACGAGGGAGATGATCTTACGGAGAGCCTTCTTACCGAGTACCTCATTTACATAAGGAACCTCGTCTGGAACGAGCTGGTTGACCATGATACGTCCAGGAGTGGTCTCTACCATCTGAGTACCAGCCTCTGGGTTGAGCTTGTCCTTAGGGAGACGTACGTTGATCTTGGTGTGAAGAGCCACAGCCTTCTCATTGAGGGCGATGATTACCTCTTCAGGACCATAGAAGCTCATTCCCTCACCCTTTGCACCAGGTCTTATCTTGGTGATGTAGTACAGACCGAGCACCATGTCCTGTGAAGGGACGGTGATAGGAGTACCGTTCGCAGGGTTAAGGATATTGTGTGAACCGAGCATGAGGAGCTGAGCCTCGAGCACGGCTGCGTTACCGAGTGGAAGGTGGACTGCCATCTGGTCACCGTCGAAGTCCGCGTTGAATGCGGTACAAGCGAGTGGGTGGAGCTGGATTGCCTTACCCTCGATCATCTTAGGCTGGAAGGCCTGGATACCGAGTCGGTGAAGGGTAGGTGCACGGTTGAGGAGAACTGGATGACCTTTCATCACGTTCTCGAGGATGTCCCAGATAACTGGGTCCTTGCGGTCCACGATCTTCTTCGCTGACTTCACGGTCTTCACGATACCACGCTCGATGAGCTTGCGGATGATGAATGGCTTGTAAAGCTCAGCTGCCATATATTTAGGGAGACCGCACTCATGCATCTTCAGCTCAGGTCCTACGACGATGACTGAACGTGCAGAGTAGTCGACACGCTTACCGAGGAGGTTCTGACGGAAACGTCCCTGCTTACCCTTGAGACTGTCAGAGAGAGACTTGAGTGCCCTGTTGGCCTCGCTCTTCACTGCATTTGACTTCTTCGAGTTGTCGAAGAGTGAGTCAACAGCCTCCTGAAGCATACGCTTCTCGTTCCTGAGGATGACCTCAGGTGCCTTGATCTCGATGAGTCTCTTGAGTCGGTTGTTTCTGATGATGACCCTTCTGTAGAGGTCATTGAGGTCAGAGGTAGCGAAACGTCCACCATCGAGCGGAACGAGAGGACGGAGCTCTGGAGGGGTCACAGGGATGACCTTCATAATCATCCACTCTGGGCGGTTGATGCCCTTTGACTCCTGGAACCACTTCACTACGCTGAGCCTCTTGAGGGCCTCAGCCTTTCTCTGCTGTGATGATTCCCTTGCCATGGTGGCACGGAGCTCACGTGCGAGGGCATCGATGTCGATCTCGCAGAGGAGATCGTAGATAGCCTCAGCACCCATCGCAGCCTTGAACTTGGCTGGATCGTCGTCAGAGAGTGCATAGTTGTCAGGAAGACGTGAGAGGGTCTCGAGATACTCGTCCTCTGAGAGGAGTTCGAGCCTCTGATAACCAGACTCACCTGGCTTGATGACGATATACTTCTCGTAGTAGATTACAGACTCGAGGTTCTTTGCCTTGACGCCAAGGAGAGCCGCGATCTTGTTAGGAGCTGACTTGAAGTACCAGATATGAGCTACTGGGACGGTGAGCTCGATATGACCCATCCTCTCCCTACGTACCTTCTTCTCGGTAACCTCGACGCCGCAACGATCGCAGACGATACCACGATAGCGGATTCTCTTGTACTTACCGCAGTGGCACTCGTAGTCCTTGGTAGGACCGAAGATCTTTTCGCAGAACAGACCGTCGCGCTCAGGCTTATAGGTCCTGTAGTTGACGGTTTCTGGCTTCAACACCTCACCGGAAGACCTCTCTTTGATGTCCTCCGGAGAAGCGAGCGAAATGCTGATTCTGTCGAAATTGCTTTTAACCTTATTTTCTTTGATATAAGTAGGCATATTCCTATTGTTTCAATCAGTTAACTTAGTCCAATGTAACCTTGAGTCCGAGACCTCTGAGCTCATGGAGCAATACGTTGAGAGACTCTGGGATTCCTGGAGTAGGAAGGAGGTCACCCTTGACGATTGCCTCATAAGTCTTAGAACGTCCGGTTACGTCGTCAGACTTCACGGTAAGGATCTCCTGGAGGATGTTTGCTGCACCGAATGCCTCGAGTGCCCAAACCTCCATCTCTCCGAAACGCTGACCTCCGAACTGTGCCTTACCACCGAGAGGCTGCTGAGTGATGAGAGAGTAAGGACCGATACTACGTGCGTGCATCTTGTCGTCAACCATATGGCCGAGCTTGATCATGTAGATCACGCCGACTGTTGCTGGCTGGTCGAACCTGTCACCTGTACCACCGTCCCTGAGGTAAGTCTTACCATAGCGAGGGAGGCCTGCCTTGTCGGTGTAAGCTGAGATCTCGTCAAGAGTAGCACCATCGAAGATCGGGGTGCTGAACTTGAGACCGAGCTCCTTACCTGCCCAACCGAGGACAGTCTCGTAGATCTGACCGAGGTTCATTCGTGAAGGCACACCAAGAGGGTTGAGCACGATGTCGACTGGAGTACCATCAT
>NZ_JBAEER010000106.1:0-4270 GCF_056207615.1 Candidatus Cryptobacteroides sp.
GACTGCCGGAGGAGATCATGGTAGGAAGATACCACTCATGGGTGGTCGACGCGGCCAGCATGCCTGACTGCCTCGAGATCACGGCGACCAGCAACGAGGGCCAGGTGATGGCGCTCAGGCACAGGACCATGGACATAAAGGGTATACAGTTCCACCCGGAGAGCGTTCTCACTCCCGAAGGAAAGACTATAATTAGCAATTGGCTGAAAGCTTGACAAAGATGAAAGAATATCTCAAGAGACTCATGGAGGGCGAACTCCTCACCAGGGAGGACACCCATTCGATAATGCTCAACATAGTGGAGCAGAAGTACAATGACTGCCAGATCGCAGCCATGCTCATGGCAATCCAGACCCGCGGGGCGACTGTGGACGAGGTCCTCGGTTTCCGCGACGGACTGCTCGAGACCGGCAAGAGGATCAACCTCGACGATTACAACACCCTCGACATCGTCGGCACCGGCGGTGACGGAAAGAACACCTTCAACATCTCGACCTGCTCGGCCTTCGTGATCGCAGGCGCGGGCTACAAGGTCACCAAGCACGGAAACGGCGGAAGCTCATCGGTGAGCGGCGCGTCCAACGTGCTCCAGGGCCACGGAGTGAAGTTCACCGATGACGAGAGCAAGCTCCGCCAGTCGCTCGAGGAGGCAGGAATCTGCTATTTCCACGCCCCTCTCTTCGCCTACGGAATGAAGTTCGTGGGTCCGGTGAGGAAGGCGCTCGCGATCCCTACATGCTTCAACATACTCGGCCCGCTCGTGAATCCTTGCCATCCGAAGAACTCCTTCCACGGCACCGCGAGCCAGGCTCAGATGAGAATCTACGTGAACGCACACCAGAAGATAGGCGACAACTTCGGAGTCGTGACCAGCTACGACGGCTACGACGAGATCTCGCTCACCAGCGGCTTCAAGCTCGTGACCAACAACTTCGAGAAGGTGTTCACCCCTAAGGACATGGGATTCAACTACGTGAACCCTGAGGACATCTACGGAGGCGAGACCCCGGAGGAGGCGATGAAGATTTTCGACGCCGTCCTCGAGGGAAGGTCTACCGAGGCCCAGAAGAACGTCATTCTCGCAAACGCGGCCTGCGGCATCGCCGTGGTGGACAGGAACCTCTCCATCGAGGAGTCCGTCCAGATAGCACGCGAGTCACTCGAGAGCGGAAAGGCGCTCGAGACATTCAGGAAATTCGTCGAGATCAACAGCTGATGAAGGACATACTCACAGAAATAGTGGCCGATAAGAGGCTCGAGGTGGAGGCGGCGAGGAGCGCGCGTCCTCTGGACGCCGTCCGCGAGGCTGCCCTCGCGGCGCCGCGCAGCAAACGCAGCATGCGTGCTGCGCTCGCCTCCTCGCCCTACGGCATCATCTCCGAGTTCAAGCGCAAGTCCCCTTCGAAGGGATGGATCCACGAGGACGCCAAGCCAATGGAGGTGATCCCTGCCTATGAGGCATCCGGAGCTTCCGCGCTCAGCATACTCACCGACTACAAGTACTTCGGCGGTTGCCAGGACTTCGTCAGGATGGTAAGGCCGATGGTCGACATCCCTATCCTCAGGAAGGATTTCATCATCGACGAATACCAGCTCTACGAGGCTCGCGAGATTGGCGCGGACGCGGTCCTGCTGATCGCGGCCTGCCTGAGCGTGGACGAGTGCAGGGAACTCATCGACAAGGCTCATGAGCTCGGACTCGAGGTATTGCTCGAGACCCACTCCCCTGAGGAGATGGAGTACGCGAAGCTCGATGCCGACATGGTGGGTATCAACAACCGTAACCTCGGAACCTTCCACACCGACATCCAGAACTCCTTCGACCTGGCAGAGGCTCTCAGGGCCAACGCGATCGACAAGGTGCTCGTGTCGGAGAGCGGAATCTCGGACCCGGCCAAGGTAAGGGCTCTCCGCGAGAAAGGCTTCAGGGGCTTCCTCATGGGAGAGAACTTCATGAAGCACGAGGACCCGGGCAAGGCACTCAGGGAATTCATAGCAGAGTTATGATAGTAAAGGTCTGTGGAATGACACAGGCGGAGAACATCCGCGCAGTGGAGGCCCTGGGGCCCGACATGATGGGATTCATCTTCTACGAGAAATCCCCCAGGAAGGTAGTATCCCTGCCCTCATACATGCCCCTGAAGGCAGCGAGGGTCGGGGTCTTCGTGAACCATGACGAGGACTTCATCATGGACAAGGTCGCCCTCTACGGCTTCACCCACGTCCAGCTCCACGGACAGGAAACGCCCCGGCTCTGCTCGGCTCTCAGGGCAAAGGGGCTCAAGGTGATGAAGGCCTTCAGCATAGCCGGAGCGGAGGACATGGCCCGGGCTAAGGATTACCTGGACAGCTGTGACCTCTTCGTCTTCGACACCAAGACAAGCAGCGTGGGAGGGAGCGGAAAGAGCTTCGACTGGAGCCTGCTTGACCTATATGAAGGCCAGGTGCCGTTCCTTCTGAGCGGAGGAATAGGCCCGGACACAGGACTCGACCAGGTATCGCATCCCTACCTGGCAGGCTTCGACCTGAACAGCAGGTTCGAGACCATTCCGGGAGTCAAGGACCCTGGGATGCTCAAGGAAACGATAGATAAAATAAGAAAGATATGAATCGAATTGACAGACTTTTCGCAAACGACCCGCACGGAATACTCTCGATCTACTTCTGCGCCGGCGCACCTAAGCTCGACGGTACCGCGGATGTGATCCGCACGCTCCAGGCAAACGGAGTCGACATGATCGAGGTAGGAATCCCGTTCAGCGACCCTATGGCCGACGGTCCTGTGATCCAGGATGCCGCCACCAAGGCCCTGCGCAACGGAATGACCCTCCGCAAGCTCTTCGACCAGCTCAGGGACATACGCAAGGACGTGGACATCCCTCTCGTGCTCATGGGCTATCTCAACCCTGTCTTCAACTACGGCTTCGAGAACTTCTGCCGCTCGTGCAAGGAGGTGGGTGTCGACGGAATGATCATCCCGGACCTGCCTTTCAAGGACTACATGGAGCAGTACAAGTCCATCGCCGAGGCATACGACCTCCGACTCATCATGCTCATCACCCCTGAGACCAGCGAGGAGCGCGTACGCCTGATCGACCAGCACACCAGCGGCTTCATCTACATGGTGTCTTCGGCATCGACCACCGGTGCCCAGAAGGACTTCAACGAGGCCAAGCAGGCGTACTTCAGGAAGATCAACGGAATGGGTCTGCGCATCCCGCGCATGGTAGGTTTCGGAATCAGCAACAAGCAGACCTTCGACGCCGCATGCGACAACTCCGCCGGCGGCATCATCGGAAGCAAGTTCGTCAGCCTCCTCGAGAAGCATGAGGGTGACGCACAGAAGGCGATCAGCGAACTCAAGGGACTCATCGGCAGATAATGGAGCGCAGCAGCAAGTTCTTGTATCATCTGCTCGCGATCGGAGTGGTCGGAGTATGGGGCACCACCTTCATCTCGACCAAGGTGCTCCTCACGCATGGGCTCCACCCGACGGAGATCTTCGTGCTGAGGTTCATCATCGCGTACATCGGAATCTGGATCATCTCTCCGAAGAGGCTCTTCTGCAACAGCTGGAAGGACGAGCTGATGCTCATGTTCCTCGGCGCGACCGGCGGTGCGCTCTACTTTTGGACCGAGAACACGGCCCTGCTGTACTCGCAGGCCTGCAACGTCTCCTTCCTCGTATGTACGACTCCCCTTCTGACAAGCCTGCTCGCGTATGTGCTCGGCAAGGACAGGATGACCCGCCACCTCGCGATTGGTTCCGCGGTCGCGCTCGTCGGAATGGCGATGGTCGTATTCAACGGACAGCATGAGCTCCACCTCTCGCCGAAGGGCGACTTCCTCGCCATCGGAGCGGCCCTGTGCTGGGCATTCTACAGCAACTTCATGCCCGGCATACTGGACAAGTACGAGAGTTCGTTCGCGACCAGGAAGATTTTCATCTACGGTCTGATCGCCATCCTCCCGGTATTCATCTTCCGCCCATGGTCGGCCAGCATGGAGATGCTCACCGAGCCCGTCGTCGCATCCAATCTCCTCTTCCTCGCGGTCGTCGCATCGCTGGGATGCTTCGCGCTGTGGAATCCGGTGATGAAGAACCTCGGCATCGTGGCATCCTCGAACTACCTCTACCTCAATCCTGTCTTCACCCTGTTCGGCAGCCTCCTCGTGCTCGGGGAGAAGGTCACCTTGGTGTCGGGAATAGGATCGGCAATCATCCTCGCAGGAGTGATAATCGCCGGAAGGAGCAGCAAATCATAAATAT
>NZ_JBAEER010000107.1:0-2842 GCF_056207615.1 Candidatus Cryptobacteroides sp.
TACACCTCGCGCCATGACCACAGGATGATGATGGCCCTCAAGGTTGCATCACTCGGCGCAGATTCTCCTATCATCATCGATGACGAGAAGTGCGTGGCCAAGTCCTTCCCTAATTTCAATGAACTTTTCAATACCCTTCAATAGATGAACAGCTTCGGAAGAAAATTCAGAGTCTCGATCTTCGGTGAGTCGCATGGCCCAATGATTGGCTGTGTGATTGACGGTGTCGTACCAGGAATACGCATCGATCTCGAAGAGATGTCAAAGGAGATCGCTCGTCGCAAGAGCGGCGGTCTGGGTACCACACCTCGCATCGAGGAGGATGAGCCCGTGGTCGTCAGCGGCCTTTTCGACGGAGTCACCACCGGAGCTCCGCTCACCATTCTTTTCGCTAACAACAACACCAAGTCCAAGGACTACTCGTCGCTCGTGAACTTCCCTCGTCCCGGCCATGCCGATTTCGTGGCAGGAGTGAAGTACAATGACTTCCAGGACTATCGTGGCGGCGGACATTTCTCCGGCCGCATCACCCTTCCTGTCGTCGCTGCCGGTTTCGTGGCGAAGCAGATATACAGCGACGTGAGCTTCAGTGCCGAACTCATAGAGGTCGGTGGCGTGAAGCCTCGTATCCCTGCCCATGCAAAGAATGACGAGCAGGTGATGGAAGCCATCAGGAAAGCCGCTGAGGAGGGAGATTCTCTAGGCGGAATCGTCGAGTGTACCATCAAGGGCCCGGGAATGGAAGTGGGCCTTGGAGAGCCTTTCTGGGACTCGGTTGAGGCTCTTATCTCACATGCGATATTCTCTATCCCTGGCGTACGCGGAATTGAATTCGGAGACGGCTTCCAGTCCGCAAGGATGAAGGGTTCGGAACATAATGATCCAATCGGCGAGGATTGCAGACCTACAAAGAACGGTGCCGGTGGAGTGAACGGCGGAATCAGCAACGGAGGTCCTATCATCTTCCGTGTGGCATTCAAGCCGACTGCCAGCATACGCAAGCCTCAGCTGAGCTTCAATTTCGGAACGGAGAAGATGGAGGAGCTGGTGGTTCCGGGGCGTCATGACGTCTGCTTCGCTCTCCGCACTCCGGTGATCGTGGAGGCAATGGCTGCCATCGTGCTTGCCGACCTTCTGTTGCTTTCGGATCTGGACTATCCGCTTGAGCCTTATGAAGAGTAGATTCATCAAAATCCTTTTCCTGACCTTAGCCATGACTTCCTGCGACAAACTTCATAAAACATCCCTGACCGATGCCGAGCGCGAACTCATCAACGAGTCCGGCTTCATCATGAGGGTGCTCACCGTCGACGATCCTAAGGATGTCGAGGTGCTCAGGAAGGATTGTACTTTTATGACCGACAAGGACATCCAGTCACCGGACTTTGCCCGTCTTGCCGTGCGCATGATTGCGACCGTGACGTCTCCTGAGCAGGATGGAGTCGGCATAGCGGGCCCGCAGGTAGGCATCAACCGCCGTGTCGTCGCAGTCCAGCGTATGGACAAGGAAGGAGAGCCGTTCCAGGTGTATCCTAATATCCGCATCACGGCAGTGCGCGGAGAGAAGGTCGCCGGAGAGGAAGGCTGTCTGTCCGTCCCTGGAAGGCGGGGAAGCGTGGACAGATATCAGGAAATCGACATTACTTACACGCAGGCGGTGTTCAGGAAGAGCCGCCTTACCAAGGACGTCGTTGCTGCTGGTGTGAAGGACACCACCGAGACCGTCAAGGGTTTCACGGCCGTGATCTTCCAGCATGAGTGCGACCATCTGGACGGTGTGCTCTATATTGATAAACTTAAAGACTAGAAAGATATGAAACGTATGTTGTTATCCACGGTAGCGGTCATGCTCTGCATGAGTGTCAGCGCACAGGTGATATTTGAGGACGGCTGGTTTGTCGACAATAACGGAAACAAGACAGAGTGCCTCATAAGGAACGACGAGAAGTTCTGTGCTGCATCAAGAATACGCTACAAGATGAGCTCTGGTGGTGAGGAGCGTGCTGCCTCCATCACCGAGGTCAGCTCCTTCTTCGTGGGCAACATGCTTTTCGAGCGCCATGAGGTGGGCATAGACGTTTCCGAGAGTACCTTGACTTCAGGCATAGGTTATGATTCTGAGCCTGTGGTCGAGAAGAAGAACGTCTTTCTCCAGATACTCTGTGACGGAGCAGCAAGACTCTATTACTACAATGTCCCTAACATCAAGGACAATTTCTTCTTCTCTACTGAAGCCAATCCTGAGCTTCAGTATCTCGTGAACAAGGAATATCTCACTGACGGAAGGACTGGTTATCTCAGGGAGAATCATGCTTTCCACAATCAGCTGTATGCGGTTTTTGCCGGAAAGGTAAGCACCGACGACCTGAAGAAGGCGCAATATACGGAGAATGACCTGGTAAGCCTGTTTGATCAGTATAATGGTACGAAATCCGTGACGCGTCGTCGTGGTAAGCTTAATCTTGACATCAGGGCAGCCTACAGGCCAGCAAAGATGTCTGGACTGTACGGCGCGGCACTTTCGTTGGAATACGTCATGCCGTTCAACCGTAACAAATGGTCTGTCCTTGCGTCTGTTGATGGAAAGATATATGACATCACCGATCCTCAGGTCAGCGATAAAGACAAGCTTCATGAAGGTTTCTATCTTCAACTCAGGGTAGGTGCAAGGTACTATATGTATCTCCACAAGTCAGTAAGCATGTACCTTGACGGCGAGTTCGCGATGGGACAATTCGACAGGACCCTTCTCGGTGTAGGTTTCAAGTTCTTCGACGGTTTCGCCGTAGGAGCACAGTATTCCCTCCCGATGTTCCTCCTTGTTCCGAATGTCAAGCCAACA
>NZ_JBAEER010000108.1:0-36035 GCF_056207615.1 Candidatus Cryptobacteroides sp.
ATAGCTGACGCCTGAAGGCTTGATGACTACAAGTCCTTTCTCACGGTCGATACCTGACACGTTGCCCCATGTGAAGATCACGAGGCCCTGCTTCACGAGGTCAAGATTGGCCTTGAAGACTTTTTCCTTGAGTTCTTCGAGCATGGCTTACCAGAGAATTACGTAAAGGATAGCGACGATCACGCAGATAGCGATAGAACCATAAGCATAGCCCTTAGAGGTGTTGAAGTAGTTGAGGTCAACTGGAACAGCCTTAGGGTCTGAAGACTTCTTGTTTGCGTTGTACCAGAGCCAAACAGCGTTGACGCCGATGAGTACGCCGAAGAAGATGAATGCCTGGAATCCGATATCGTTGAGATACTTGATCATGTTGTTCTCAGGAGTAGCTGAGCTAGGAAGGCAAGCACCCCAGATTACGACGATGAGAGCTACTACGAGGAAGAAGAGACCGGTGCAACCGAGGATCTTCGCCCACTTGTTCATGCTCTTGCGATCCTCCTCTGAAGGAAGTTCAGCCTCCTCGCACTTCTTGTCGATGAGCGAGATGATGATGAACATGGTGACGAGGATGATGAAGATGTAACCTGCGCGGAGCTGGAATGGAACGCCACCGAGGCAGAGCTTGAAGATGACTCCGAGAGGAATGGTTGCGATTGCAGTCCAAACGGCAGCCTTAGCAGATGCCTTCTTCCAGAGAAGACCGAGACCGAATACGATCACGATACCAGGATAGATGAATCCTGAGTACTCCTGGATGTACTGGAATGCCTGATCGAGACCACCGAGGAGAGGCTTCACAGCTACGAGAGCGATTACGAGAGCGGTGATAGAGGTGATACGGCCAACGTTTACGAGGTTCTTGTCACTTGCATTCTTGTTGATGTACTTCTTGTAGATGTCCATAGTGAAGAGTGTAGAGGTAGAGTTGAACATCGAAGCGAGTGACGAGATGATGGCTGCTGAAAGGGCAGCGAAGGTAAGACCCTTCACACCGGTAGGGGTGAAGTTTCTCACGAGCCAAGGATAAGCGTCATCTGCAACGTTGATTGAACCCTGAAGGCCTGCCATGATCTCTGGATGGATTGAGATGTAGTATGCGCAGACACCTGGGATACATACGATGAATGGGATGAGGATCTTGAGGAATCCAGCGAATACGAGACCCTTCTGAGCCTCCTCGATGCTCTTTGCAGCGAGACCCTTCTGGATGATGTACTGGTTGAAGCCCCAGTAACCGAGGTTGGTGATCCAAACGGCACCTACGACAGCTGCGATACCAGGGACGTTAGCGAATGCGCTCTCGCCGTGGCTCTGCTGAACTACGAGGTGGAGATGGCTGTCGGTGAGATGCTCACCGGTAGTGAGGTCGTGGAAGATGTTGCTGATACCTGCGAGTGCACCTGAGTCACCACCTACTGCCTTGAGGGCGAAGAATGCAGTGATGAGACCACCGCTGACGAGGAAGGTCACCTGGAGCACGTCGGTCCATGCAACTGATGCAAGACCACCGTAGATAGAGTATACACCGGCAATGACATAGAGAAGGAGGATGATGACCATCCTGACTGAGATGGTGAAGCTACCGATCTCGATCATCGCGCCCTGGAGGCCGAGGATCTGCTCGATTGCGAGTGCACCAAGCCATGCCACTGAAGTAAGGTTCACGAATACATAGAGGAAGAGCCAGAGGATAGAGAATGCAAGGCCCACACCGTCATTGTACCTCTCGCGGAGGAACTGAGGGATGGTGAAGATCTTCCTCTTGAGCATTACAGGAAGGAGGAACTTACCTACTACGATGAGGGTAACTGCAGCCATGAGCTCGTACGCAGCGGTAGCGATACCGTCAGCGTAGCTGGTTCCTGACATACCGATGAACTGCTCAGCAGAAATGTTGGCAGCGATGAGGGATGCACCTACAGCCCACCAGGTAAGGGTGTTACCTGCGAGGAAGTAGTCGTTAGCGCTCTTCTCTGCACCGTCCTTTGAACGGCCGAGAACGAGACCAAGCACGACGAGGAGGCAGAGGTAGAGGACCACGATGATGAGGTCGATCGTACGGAAGCCGGACGCCGTAATCATGTCGATGATGTTCATAATACTATTGTTTTAATGTTATTTGTTGTCAGTATGATTATTCAGCCTCATACTCCTCGAGGCCGAGGTCGTTGACTGAGAAAGCATAGATACAGTGGCTTGAGTAGTGCTCACCTGGACGGAGGAGTGCTGAAGGCCACTCTGGCTCGTTAGGAGTGTCAGGATACTTCTGGCTCTCGAAGCAGATACCGGTGCGCATCTGGTAAACTACGCCATGCTTACCGGTAAGGGTACCGTCGAGGAAGTTACCTGAGTAAACCTGCATACCGAGCTCGTTGGTGTATACGGTAAGCTCGATGCCTGAGGTAGGGCAGATGAGACCGATTACAGGAACGGTGTCGTCACCCTCGTTGTCGAGAACCCAGTTGTGGTCGTAACCGTTACCGTTCTTGAGCTGCTCGTAGTCGAAGTTGTCGATCTCGAGGCCTACAGGCTTGTACTCGCTGAAGTCCATTGGAGTACCCTCTACAGGGATGATCTCACCAGTGGTCATGTAGGTGGAGTCAACCGGAGTGAAGGTGCTTGAGTTGATCCAGAGATAGTCGCCGCATACGGTGTGCTTTGCAGGGTCACCGCTGAGGTTGAAGTAAGAGTGGTTGGTCATGTTGATGACAGTGGTCTTGTCAGTCTCAGCCTCATAGAGGCAGTCGATTGCGTTGTCCTCGGTGAGGGTGTAGGTAACCCATGCGGTAACGGTACCAGGGAAACCATTGTCGCCGTCAGGAGAAACGAGCTGGAACTTGACATGGGTATCGTCAGCCTCGATGGCATCGTATACCTGATACTGCCAACCGGTAGGACCTCCGTGGAGGCAATGACCGAAGTTGTTCTGAGGGAGCTGATACTCGACGCCGTCGACGGTGATCTTACCGTCCTTGATACGGTTTGCGTAACGACCTACGGTTGCGCCGAAGTCTGATGAGTTGTTCTCAGGGAAGAAGTCCTGGATCTTGTCGAAGCTGAGGACTACATCCTGGAGCTCACCGTTCTTGTCCGGTACCATTACAGAAACGATACGGCCACCGAAGTTGGTGAGACATACCTCCATACCATTGGCGTTGGTAAGGGTGTAGAGAGCTGTTGCCTTGCCGTTGTACTGAGCCTCGAAATCTGCAGGATTGAGGCCTGACTTGGTAAGGACATCGCCGCCTGAGCAGGCAATGGCTGCTACTGCGGCAGCTGCTAATGCAGCAAGTCTGGTAATACTTTTCATAATAATTATAAGTTGTTTGTTACTTTACTTCCCATTCGTAGATACCGCAGCTGAAGCCCTCTGGCTGATCGATCTCGATCTTGACTGCGGTGGTGGCAACAGGCTTGAAGAGCACCTGGCAAGCCTTGTCCTTGTCGGTAGGGTAGCCTGATGGCTCCTCGACAGGAACCCACTCGCCCTTGTCGTTGCTGTAGTAGATTCTCCACGCCTGAGGAACCTTGCAACCGCCCCAAGGCTGGTCGTCGAACCAGTATGTGGTGCTGCTGCTGACGGTGGTCTTCTCTGGGAACCTGTAGATGATGTTCTCAGTGCCGCCGGCTGCTGGCCAGTAGTGGAAATATGGAATGCTTACGTTGTCTGGGGTAGGAACGAGCCTGTCGTTGATCGCTGAGATCGATGAAGGAGTGCGTGAACCTTCGATCTTGCTCTTCGATGCGAGAGTCTCAGGCATGGTTGGGTTGGCTGCGCGGAGGTCCTGAGGAATCCATACGGTCATCTCGCCGCTGCCTCTCTGGCACCATGCATAGTAAGGGATGAGGGTGAGCTTCACGTCCTTGACATTCATGCGACCAGCCTTGTCGAAGCCGATCTCCTGAGCGTCGGTGACGATCTGGTTGAGTCCATAGAGGAGGTCTGGACGGCTCACCACCTTCATCTGAGGGTTCTGGTTGAGGATGACTGAGCGAACTGAGAAGTTGCTGTTGTCTGGCCACTCAGCGCAGTATACGACTGGACCGCACTCGATAGCGACGCGACCATGGTCAGCCTTGACCTCATGGTGTGCCCTGACGGTACGAGGCTCCATGTCGAAGTGGAGGGCGATCTTGTCGCCAGCCTTCCAGTTGCGCTTGATGGTGAGGTATCCGTCCTCGGTGAGCTCGCCGTTTGCGTCAGCACCGTTGATCTTGCAGCTGTAGCCGAGGCGCTTGCCGTCGGTATAGTTATAGAGGTCGCTAGGAACGACGTCGCCCTTGACCCAACCTGGGATACGGAGCTTCATGGTGAAGTTGTCTGCCTGGGTAGCGTCAATGCTGATCTCGATGTCGCCATTCCAAGGGTAGTTGGTCTTCTGGCTCACGGTGATGTCCTTGCCGCCGACCTTCTGCTCCATGGTGTTGGATACGAAGAGGTTCACGTAGAGGGCGTCATCCTTCACTGCGTAGATGTAACCAGGGAATGAAGGGATGAAACGGCAGATGTTTGAAGGACAGCATGCGCAGCCGAACCACGCCTTGCGTGCGTGCTGGCCGATGCTCTCGAGTGGGTTAGGATAGAAGAATCCGTCACCGTCGAGGCTCACGCCGCTGATGAGACCGTTATAGAGTGAGCGCTCGAGTACGTCATAGTACTTGCTCTCTCCGTGGAGAAGGAACATCCTGTAGTTTACGTATACGTTACCGATGGCTGCGCAGGTCTCGCAATATGCGCTCATGTTAGGGAGCTCATAGTTTGCGCCGAATGCCTCGCCGTTGTTGGTTGCACCGATACCGCCGGTGATGTAGAGCTTCTTGCCTACGATGTTCTCCCAGATGCGGTCGATGGCCTCGATATACTTTGCGTCGCCGGTGAGAGCGGCAACGTCAGCGATACCTGAATACATATAAGCTGCGCGCACAGCATGGCCGACTGCCTCATCCTGCTCGAGGATAGGGAGGTGAGCCTGGCTGTACTCGTCCACGCGGGTGGTGTAGCCACGCCTGTCGAGGAAGTACTTTGCCTGGTCGAGGTACTTGCGCTCACCGGTTACGGTGTAGAGCTTTGCGAGTGCCATCTCTGCGATCTGGTGACCAGGAACGCGGTCTACCTGGCCCTTTCCGAGACCAACTTCGCGGCATACGCAGTCTGCATACTTGATGGCGATGTCGAGGAAAGTCCTCTTACCGGTAGCCTGGTAGTGTGCGATCGCACCCTCCACCATGTGGCCGAGGTTGTAGAACTCATGGCTGAGGTCCTCCACGGTCTCCCAGCGCTTTGTGCCGGCCCACTCGTGTGGATGCTCAGGGTTCATGGTACGTGCGGTGTAGAGATATCCGTCAGGCTCCTGGGCTGCTGCTACGAGCACGAGAACGCTGTCGATGTATGCCTCGAGCTTTGGATCAGGATAGGTCTGAAGGATGTAGCTGGCACCTTCGATGGTCTTGTACACGTCGGTGTCGTCGAAAGAGTAGCCGCCTACCTCGAAGCCGAGGTTGTGGTCAGCGTGCATCTGCTCCGCTGCGTGTACGAAGTTGTCGTAGCGGCCCTCGCTCTCGCACTTGCTGAAAGCGAGAGGAATGGTGACCTCACGGCTTGCCTTGAGTCTCTGTCCCCAGAATGTGTCAGGGTTGACTTTGACGCTTGTGAAAGGTACAGGCGTGATAGGATAGTTGCCTGTCTCTGCCTGCTCGGCAGGGGTTGAAGTACATGCTACTGCTGCGAAGAACGCAGCTGCTATTGCTAATGACTTGTTCATTTATGGGTTGTTATTTATGATAGTTAGTTATTTATTCTTTCTGAGCTTGATGAGGAATCCGCCGCCCTGAGCCATTCGTACGTCGACCTTGCCGAGCTTCTGTGCTCCGGACTTAGCGATGACGTGGCTGCATGCGTCGATGTCTGCATCCTCTCCGTCGAGATAGCATTCCATCTCATATTCGCCGTCTCCGAGGACGCTGAGGTCGATGCTGAGCTCACGTGCATCCCAGTTGGTGGTTCCTGCGACGTACCAGTCGTTACCGGCCTTGCGGGCCATCACGACGTACTCGCCGATCTTACCGTCGAGGCAGAGAGTCTTATCGTAGTTCCTTGGGAGAGAGCTGATGAAATCTGTGGTAGCCTGGTCGGCCATGTAGCGGCTAGGAGTGTCGCAGAGCATGCTGAAAGGAGAGTCGAGGGTGAGGTAGAGAGCCACCTGCTGTGCCCTTGTGCCCTGGACGAGCGGATTGCTGTACACGTCCTTGAACTGGTCCCTTCGTACGTTCTGAAGTCCGCCAGGGGTGTAGTCTGCGTAGCCTTCCATCATCCTGAGGAAAGGATAGGCTGCATTGAGTGCAGGCATGTCCATCTCGCTGGTTATCCACTTCATGTTCTCCTCGCCGTGGATGCTCTCGTAGTTCACGACGTTAGGATATGTGCGGCATATACCGGTAGGAGGGAAAATTCCGTGATAGTCGAGCATGAGATGGTACTTCGCAGCGCATTCCGCTATTCTCCATATCATCTCGACCGCGGTCTGGTCATTCCTGTCGAGGAAGTCCACCTTGAAGCCGGCAACTCCCATCTCCGAATACTTCTTGCATGCGTCCTCAAGCTTCTCGTCGAGACAGTTGAATACGGTCCAGAGCCATATCTTCACGTTCCTCTGTGCCGCATAGTCGACGAGAGCCTTGACGTCGATCTCATCTATCGAGGTCAGGATATCACCCTTCGACGGAGTGCTCCAGCCCTCGTCGAGCACCATGTACTCGAGACCGTTTGCCGAAGCGAAGTCGATGTAATACCTGTAGGTGTCCATGTTGATGCCCGGCTTGAAAGGCACTCCGGTGAGGCCCCAGTCATTCCACCACTCCCACGCGGCGAAACCTGGCTTGATCCACGATGTGTCCGGGATCCTAGATGGCTCAGCAAGAGCGTAGACCATGTTGTTGACAGGCATGTCTGTCTCCTTCTCGCTGATTGCGAGCACCCTCCATGGGAAGTTCATCTTTTCTCCGACCTTCGCGATGAAGTCCTCATGCTCGGTGACGAAGAGCTGCTGCCTTGACTGATATTTGTCGAAAGCAGCAGGGTAGCCTGCGAACTCAGCCTTCACGCTGGTTCCGCTGACCCTTGCGAACATTCCCGGGTAAGCCCTGAGGTCGGACTCGAGTATGGTGAGGCGGCTGCCTCCTCCGATACCGACCGAAACCGGCATGAATGCAGGGAGAGTGCTGCCGTCAGAGAGCATCTGATGGTCGTAGACGCCCTCGAAAGCCATTGCGTAAGGCTTCCTTGGGTTGGAAGAGTAATTGATCCAGCAGTCGCCGTCCTTGGTGAAGTTGAAGTCTGCGACCTCGTTGCTGACTATGGTCTCTACTCCGTCCTTGCCACCGATGAACCTGTATGCTGCGCCCTCGTTGCAGACGTACCATACCATGCTCCACTCCTCGTCGAACTTGAGCGTGAGGGTGTTGTAGTCCATCTCGAACTCTGCCTGGCGGTAGAAAGGAGCGACGATGTGCTCGTGGACAGGGGTCTTGGTGAGCTTGGTCGAGACGATCTTGCTTCCTGTGCCGTAGCAACGGCCGTCAGCGAGCTGCATCTGCGCGATGCTGCCTTCGAGAACTGCGTTCCCGTCATAGTATACTGAGTATCCGTCCTCGCCGATCTTGACGCTTATCCTGCCGTCGGGAGAACACACTGTGTCCTGGACCTTCGCACAAGAGCAAAGAGCCAGGACAGCTGCGATGATTGATATTGCTTTCTTCATCTTACTTGACTTTCCATTCGATGATACCTCCGGATTCTCCGTCCTGGAGTTTGGCAACTATGTTGAGGCCGGTGGTGCTGACAGGAGTGAAGCGGACCACATTGTAGCAGTCTTCCTTGACTCCGTACTCGTCGAGAGCCTCGACTTCCTTCCACCTGCCGTCAGGGAGCTGGTAGTAGAGTTTCCACCACTCAGGAACCCTGTAGTTTCCGTCGTAGTGGTCGAATGCCAACCAGTATACCTCGACTTCCGATACGGTTTCCTTCTGTGCGAACTTGTATGCCAGATTCACTTCCGAGCCTCTCTTCTGCCACCAGTAGTGGTATGGCTTGCTGATGTCGTGCGAGCTCTTAGGCTCCCACTGGTCATTCACACCCCATGCGTCGCCCATGCCGGCAGCTGACTCCGGTGCGTCGTTCTGGATGGCTGCGACGCTCGAAGTGTATGCGGTTGCCTGCGATGCGATGGTAGGAAGCGGCTTAGGATGGGTGAGGCCTGCCGAAACAGGCATCCAGACGGCCATCTCGTTGCTTCCGCGGTTGCACCAGGTGCTGTATGGTATGGCTGTGATGGTGACCTTCTGCTCGTTTCCGTCGAGGTCTACCTTCATGGCCTCCGCAGAGAGTTCCACGATTCCGCAGAGCTTCTCAGGCTTGTACTCGGCCTTGAATGCGGTCTCTGCAGGGATGTATTTGTCGAATACCTGACCATTCTCCTGGTCTACGCCCTCGAGGCAATATACTACCGGTCCGCGCATGATTGCAAGCTTGCCGCGGTCGTCCTCGACCTTGTCGCATGCCTGAACCTTGCGTACGTCCATGTTGAATTCGACTGAGATCTCGTCGCCGGACTTCCAGTCGCGGTCGATGACCACGTATCCGTCCACGAGCTTGCCGCTGAGGTCCTTGCCGCCGTTCACGCTGACTTTGACGCCGCCGTTGTTGTCAACGAAGCTGTAGAGTCCTGTATCTACCGGAGCGCCCTTTGCCCAGCCAGGGACACGTACCTTGACTGCGAACTGGCCCTCGTTCTCGGGATCGACCTTGATCTTGACGCTGCCGTTCCATGGATACTGGGTGCTCTGGGAGATGTGGAGCACGCCGTTCTCCGTGTTGATGTCGCTGTGGCTGTCGATGAAGAGGTTCACGTAGATGTCGTTTCCTCTTACTGCATACATGTAGTTAGGGACCGAAGCTACGAAGCGGGTGATGTTGCCTGGGCAGCATGCGCAGCCGAACCACTCCTCGCGGGCATGTTCTCCCATGCTCTCGAGCGGGTTGTCGTAGAAGAACTTGTCTCCGTCGAGTGATACGCCGGACATCACACCGTTGTAGAGAGCCATCTCGAGCACGTCGATGTACTTGCTGTCTCCGGTGTAGAGGAACATCCTGTGGTTCCAGTATACGTTTGCGATGGATGCGCAGGTCTCGCAATAGTCCTGACTGTTGTGGAGCTCGTACTCGGGACCGAAGCCCTCGCCCTGAGCGCGGCTGCCGATACCACCGGTGATGTAGAGCTTCTTTCCTGCCATGTTGTCCCAGATCCTGCTGAGAGCCTCGAAATATGCCTTGTCATGTGTGAGGGCCGCAACGTCGGCTACGCCAGAGTAGAGATAGCCTGCACGTACGGCATGTCCAACGATCTCCTCCTGCTGGATGATAGGCATGTGATCCTGGCTGTACATGCTTGGAGCATGGCCGTCGGTGCACCTTCCGGTCTCATCGCAGAAATACTTCGCCTGGCGGAGATACTTCTCGTCGCCGGTTACCTTGTAGAGCTTTGCGAGTCCCATCTCGACGATAGGATGTCCGCCTGGGCGGTGGATCTTGCCGTCCTCGTCGCCGAAGGTCTCGCATACGAGATCGGCGTTCTTGAGGGCGACGTCGAGCAGACTGCGCTTGCCGGTTGCCTTGTAGTGAGCCACTGCAGCCTCATAGAGGTGTCCGCAGTTGTAGAGCTCATGGCTGTTGATCTTCTCCCATCTGTGGGTACCCCACCAGCCTGAGAGTCGCTCGCACTTGTTGGTGACGCAGGTGCAGAGGTAGCCGTCAGGCTCCTGGGCTGCTGCGATGATGGCGATGTAGTCGTCGATCCTCTTGTCGAGCTCGGGATCATAGTGGGCAGCGAGAGAATATGCTGCACCTTCGATGACCTTGTATGGGTCGGTGTCGTCAAATGAGAAGTCGCCCCTGTGCTCTCCTTCCATCAGACCTCCGGCAATCGCGAAGTTGTCGAAACGTCCGTTGATGTCGCACTGGTAAAGGGCTGCAGGAATGGTTACTGTTCTGTTGGTCTCGATTCGAGGAGCCCAGAATCCGTCCGTGATTTCGGTCGCGGTGAATGGGACCTCGAGAATGTCCGTCACGGGAATCTCGCTGCTCTGAGAGCATGAGACCAGCGCCGCGGCGGTCATCGAGAGGGTGAGTAAGCTGCTTGATATCTTCATGTGTGGTCTTGTTGAGTTTTTTTGATACACAAAGATACGCATAACGCGCGTAGAGGAGGTGGAATTCCGTACACTTTTTTCGTAAAATAGTCCAGCTTGCAGGCGTGTTTAGGGACGAAAATGAAAAAATAGTATATTTGCTAGACAAACTAGCCACATCCATGTACTCTTTTGCAAAAAAATGCGCCTTGTCGATAATTTGTGCCATTCTGGTGCCTTTTATGGCATTTGCGGGCAATGCTCCGGACTTCTACTTCCGAAATCTTTCAGTCAAGGACGGACTTCCGTCGAATATGGTCACGGCGATATGCCAGGATCAGGCAGGCCTCATATGGTTCGCGACAGGCTCGGGATTGGCATGCCATGACGGTGTTTCGGTAAGTGTCCAGAAGTTCGATCTGGATGGTCATGTAGAATCGAATATATCCGTGAATTCCGTCGTCGTGGATGACGATGGTACCATGTGGGCGGCAACTGACAGGGGCGTTTTCTATATGAACAAAGGCGGCAGCATGTTCCTCAAGTTCACTGGAGTTGCTCAGGATGGAGTGGACTGCGACACGATGTTCTCAATAGTGGAAAAAGACATGGTCGGAAACGTATGGATGGCGACCAGCGCAAACGGAATCTTCAGGTACGACATCTTCTCCAGGAAGGTCACCCACTACGAGCTCGGTTCCCCCGACGCCGGAGTGGATGCGATGATGGTGGATTCCAACAACAACGTGATGGTCTCAGCGACACGTGCGTACGGCGTCTTGTATATGTACAATTCTGCCACCGACTCTTTCTACGAGTCGTCGTACAGCAGCGTCGGTACCGATGCTCCGCGAGTGCTGGCGATGGGTGAGACTTCGGCGGGAGTGATTTACCTCGGAACTTGGAGCGGGGGCGTGCTCAGATATGACAGGGCGCGGAGGACAGCTACTCAGATGGGTTCGGCAGACGGCCTTTCGCACATCCACTCGGTGATGGAATATGCCCCCGGAGAACTCCTCGTGGGCTCTGATGACGGACTCATGTGGATGGATGTCGTGACCGGGGACAGGAGGCTCTTCGTCAACGACCAGTCAGACCTTTCCTCACTCTCGAACAGGTTCGTGTATCCGGTGGCTCTCGACCATGAAGGTGGACTCTGGATAGGTACATACTTCGGCGGCGTCAACTACGTCTCTCCGCACAGCAGCAGCTTCGAACGAATGTCCATGTCCAGACTCGTGGGCAGCAGCGAGGGTTTTCTCGTAAGTACGTTCTGTGAGGACAAGGACGGAAATCTATGGATAGGCTCCGATAATGGCGGAGTAGTTTGCTACTCTCCCTTCACGGGCAAGATACTGAAGTCATACACGCCTCTTTCTGACAAGGCAGGGCTTTCGTCCTACAACATACATGCGCTCCTGGCAGAGGAGGACTGTCTCTGGATCGGAGGATATGGCAGCGGTTTGGATCGTCTCGACCTGAAGACAGGCAAGGTCAAGAGCTATACCCAGTCCGGAGTCTACTCCGTCAAGAGACTGTCGGACGGAACCTTGATCGTGGGAACCATGTCCGAGATTCGCAGGTATGACGAAGCCGAAGACAGATTCGTCACCATCGAGGAGGCAGGCGAGATCGTCTTGGACATAAAGCAGTCGGTGGATGGCAAGGTTTGGGCAGCGAGCTCGGGAAAGGGCCTGTTCTGCATGGATCCGAAGAACGGGGAATGGACGAACCTTACCGCCGAGGACGGATTGGCGAGCGACTGGGTGAACTGTGTGTATCCGGACACGGAATCGAAGCTGTGGATCGGTACTCGAAATGGACTCTGCCGCTATGATCCGGCCAGAGGAAAATTTGAAGAAATCTCCCTTGGAGTGGACTGCGATGCGCTTTTCGTAACCGGTGACGGCTCTCATATCTGGGTGACTACCGTGAACGGACTCCTGAGCTACGACCTTTCGGACGGTTCGGTTAACCACTATGGAACCACAGAGGGAATCACCAATGAACAGTTCATGGTGAACTCCGGTCTGATGGCTTCCGACGGCCGCATTTTCGTCGGCACGACGACCGGATTCCACAGTTTCTATCCGCACAATATCTATCTGAACAAATATGTGCCTCCGGTTATCGTCAGATCCTTCACGGTCAACGGCGAGAACAGATCCATCGACGGCAAGACAAGGCTGCCGCACACGGCCAAGGACATCCTTATCTCTTACGCTGCGCTTAGCTATTGCTCGCCGGAGGAGAATAAGTACGCATATAAGCTCGAAGGCTATGACAAGGAGTGGCATGAGGCCGGTAACAGGACCAATGCTCTATACACGAAACTTCCGGGCGGAAAGTATCGTTTCGTGGTGAGAGCCAGCAACAATGACGGCCTGTGGAACGAGGAAGGTGCATCCTTCTCTTTCTCGGTGAAGCCTCATCCGCTTGCCTCACCGCTTGCCCTTGTCCTGTATGTCCTTATGGGCATGGCGGCATCTGCCGGCATCTTCCTCTACAACAAGCGCAAGTTCCAGAAGCATTACAGCGAGCGCTTCCATGAGGCCATCAAGACCCGTGATGAGCAGGATATGGCTGCGAAGATCCAGTTCGTGACCATGATTGCACACGAGGTCAGGACGCCTCTTTCACTGATCACGGCGCCGCTGGAGAACATCCTGAGCCGAAGAGAAGAGCTTACGGCGAGGACGGCAGAGGACTTGGACGTGATCGACAAGAACAGCCGTCGTCTGCTCAAGCTGATTAACCAGCTGCTGGACTTCAGCCGGGTGACTGCTTCCGGGGGAATGGCCCTGGACTATGCTCCAAGCAATGTCGTGGACCTCGTGAAGTCGGTATGCGAGAGGTTCATGCCTTCGATAGAAAAATCAGGGGTGGACTTCAACTTCTACTGTCAGCCGGAATCCCTCGAAGCATGGCTCGATCCGGAAGCCTTCACCAAGGTGGTCAGCAACCTGCTTTCCAACGCCATCAAGTACACCAAGGACTCGGTGTCGCTCTCGCTTTCAGTGGATGACGGAGGGGAGACCTTCTCCGTGCTCATATCGGATAACGGCCGCGGAATGTCGGCACTCGAGAAGAAGAAACTCTTCACTCCGTTCTATCGTGTCGACGAGAGCAAACCGGGTACCGGAATAGGCCTCGTCATAGTAAAGCAGATAGTAGAGGCCCACTCGGGCACCGTGATCGTAAGCTCGACCGAAGGTGCGGGCTCGGAGTTCCTGGTGACCCTTCCGGTACGCAAGGACATGCTCGAATCTTTGCTTGCGAAAGCTCCTGATGCTCAGATGTATGAGACTGTGACCGAGGAGTCTTCGGTCTCCGGGGATGCTATCTCCAACAAAGAGCCTCACATACTCATAGTCGAGGATGACGAGGACATGAGACGCTTCCTCGTGGCTGAGTTCTCGGGCGAGTACAAGGTGGTCAGCGCAGCGAACGGTGACGTCGCGAAGGAGATACTCAAGGAGAAGAACATCTCCCTCATCCTGAGCGACTGGATGATGCCTGGCACAGACGGAGCACAGCTCTGCAGCTTCGTGCGCGAAGACCGCAATCTCTGTCATATCCCGTTCATCCTCCTCACTGCCAAGGCAGACGACAGCTCGGTGCTCGAGAGTCTGGGAGTTGGTGCCGATGCCCATGTGAAGAAACCTTTCTCTCCGGAGCATCTCCATGCCCTGGTCGCACACCTTCTGAAGATGCGAGGCATGCTCGTGCGCAAATACTCATCATCCGCACCGCTTCCTAAGGAACTGGAACAGGCCGTGGCGGTTACGGAGAAGGATCTGATGACAAGGGTCAACGAGATTGTGGCTGCGAATATCTCCAATACAGAACTCTCGGTCGAGATGCTCTGCAGCGAGCTCTGCATGTCCCGTTCTGCACTCTTCAGCAAGGTCAAGGCCGCGTCGGGAACCACTCCTAACAACATTATCATGGAGGCGCGTCTCAAGTCTTCGGCAGCTCTCCTGACGGCAGGCAAATACTCGATTGCGGAGATCAGCTACATGGTGGGATTCAATTCTCCTTCCTACTTCAGCAAGTGCTTCCAGCGCCAATTCGGCATGACTCCTCACGATTGGTTGGAAAGCAATAGGAAAAATTGCTAGATTTGCATAAAACCACAGCCAATTTGCGTCCAGCATGAAAAGACTCATGATGATGATCGCAGGCATTACCGTGTGTCTGCTTTCGTCTTGTTCCAAAGATTTGGTCTCTCCGAACGGAAAGATCAGCGTCGCCGTATCCGAGAACGGCTTGCAGATCAGCTATGAAGGCGTATCTGCGCAGGAAATATCGATCAGCGATCTTGGCGCCCTGAAGGGTGCCGGAAACAAGAGTAGATATGCGGAATCCTACACCATGGTAGGTGGAAAGCAGCTCCGGTGCTCAAACAGGGGAGTCGGCCGTACCTACGAATTCGCGAACGCGGACCTCGAGGTACGTGTCTACGATGACGGAGTGACATATCGCTTCATCTGCGACGGCGGCGATCCCGTTGCCTCATACATCATCCCTGACGGCAGGAACCGCTGGATGGCGAGCATGAAGACTGACTATGAGCGTCCTTTCCCGAAAAAGGATGAATCAGCTCCAGGAAAGGTGGCATATCCGGCGCTCGTAGAGTGCGCTGACGGCGTGTTCGAACTCATCACCGAGGCCGGACTCGAGAGAGGCCACTGCGCATCCCACCTTGTGTGCAAGGAAGGTGAGCCGGGCGTCTACAGCGTCGAGCCGATGGATGAGAACGCAGACTACAGGACATCTCCTTGGAGGGTCGTCATCCTCGGTAGCCTCGCCGACATCGTGGAATCGACCCTCGTCACCGACGTCTCGCCTGAGTGCGCGATAGGCGACGCTTCATGGGTGAAGCCAGGTACCTCGGCATGGATCTACTGGGCAAATAACCATGGTTCCAAGGATTACCAGAAAGTTATAGAGTACATAGATCTCGCTGCCCAGATGCATTGGCCATACAATCTCATCGACTGGGAGTGGGACGAGATGGATAACGGCGGAAGGATGGAGGATGCACTCGCGTATGCCAAGGAAAAGGGCGTCAAGATCACGCTCTGGTACAATTCGGGCACCTCATGGATAGGCCCTGGCGCTCCGGGCCCTATCGACCGCCTCCTTACCCACGAGTCGCGCGAGAAGGAGATGAGCATGCTCGAGAGCCTCGGCGTCGCAGGCATGAAGGTGGACTTCTTCGCTGACGACAAGGTCGATATGGTCAACTATTACATCGACATACTCGAGGATGCCGCTGCGCATCATCTCACCGTCGATTTCCATGGCTGCACTATCCCGAGAGGATGGCAGAGGACATATCCGAACATGGTCTCGATGGAGGCCGTATACGGTGCTGAGTGGTACAACAACATCCCGTTCTTCGGCAGGCAGGCCGCATCGCACAACGCGACCCTTCCATTCACCAGGAACGTCGTCGGACCTATGGACTACACCCCTGGAACCTTCTCCGACAGCCAGCATCCACATTTCACGACCTATGCGCATGAGCTCGCCCTTCCTGTGCTCTTCGAATCCACGATCCAGCACATGCCGGACAGCCCTGAATCGTACGCAAGCCTCCCGGAGGACGTAAGGACCTTCCTCACCGGACTTCCGACTGCATGGGACGAGACCAGGCTGCTCGCGGGCTATCCGGGCGAATATGTGGTGATCGCACGTAGGAGCGGCAAGGACTGGTACATTGCCGGAATCAATGGTACCGAAGAGAAGCTCGCAGTGGAGTTCGACCCTTCGGAATATGGAATCAAGGGCGCTTGCCAGCTCGTGGTCGACGGCGATTCTGACAGGGATCTCGTCAGCACGGAGGTGAACGCTCCGGTGACCAGGGTGATTTGCCGTCCTCGCGGCGGATTTGTCATGAAGACTCTTTAGACATGAAGATAATTGATGCACACAGCCATCTCTGGCTGAAACAGGACACGGTGGTCGACGGCTCCCATATCTACCCGATGGGCCGCGGACGCGCCATGTTCTTCGGTGAGGAGCGCCAGATGCTCCCACCTTTCATGGTGGACGGCGTGAACAGTGCCGAGATATTTCTCGCGAACATGGACTATGCCCAGGTGGGTGGTGCCGTGGTCGTGCAGGAGGTCATAGACGGCAACCAGGACGCCTACCTTCTCGACGTGCAGAAGCGCTTTCCGAACCGTTTCGTGGTCTGTGCTCTCAAGGACCTCGACAACGACGCACTGACCATTCCTGAAGGCTTCCGAGCCGTCGCGATTCCTGGTCATAGGGCACACCGCAGCCTCCTTGACCCTGAGGTGGTCGCCTTCTTCAAGGAGATGGAGAAGAGGGGACTGATACTGTCCATGTGCCTTGCAGACGATGCGTCGCAGATTGCCCAGATGCGCGAGCTGATCCAGGAATGCCCGGATCTGAAGGTCGCGATCGGCCATTTCGGAATGGTGACGGGAGAGCATTGGATGGAGCAGATCAAGCTTGCATCAGCGAAGAACGTATATGTCGAGGCCGGTGGTATAACCTGGCTCTACAACAGCGAGTTCTATCCATATCCTTCGGCTGTGGCTTCCATCAGGCAGGCAGCTGACGAGGTCGGAATTGACAAGCTCATGTGGGGCAGCGACTATCCCCGCACCATCTGCGCCATCACCTACAGGATGTCCTACGACTTCATCCTCAAGTCGGAAGTCCTTTCTCAGGCCGAAAAAGAGGCCTTTCTGGGTGGAAATGCCGAAAAATTCTATGGATTCTCCAATCTTCCGGAGCTTCCTTACATAAAGAATATGTCAGAATAACATGAAAGCAATACAGATCGTAAAACCGGGCGAAGTGACCATCGTGGATGTCGCTAAGCCCGTTCCGGCCGCAGGAGAGGTGCTCGTAAGGATGCACTATGTCGGATTCTGCGGATCGGATCTCAATACCTTCAGGGGCGGAAACGCCATGGTCACCTTCCCTCGCATCCCCGGTCATGAGATTGGTGCCGTGATCGAGGAGATCGGTGCCGACGTGCCTGCCGGCTTCAAGGTCGGTCAGGTCGTGACCCTGAATCCGTACACCAACTGCGGACACTGCGCATCCTGCAAGAGAGGTCGCGTGAATGCATGTGAGAACAACGAGACGCTCGGCGTGCAGCGCGACGGCGCGATGAAGGAGTATGTGTGCGTGCCTTGGCAGAAGGTCATCGCCTGCGGTGACGTGAGCGTGAGGGATGCTGCTCTCATCGAGCCTATGAGCGTTGGTTTCCATGCAGTCAGCCGCGGCCGCGTGAGCGATACCGACGTGGTCATGGTGATCGGTTGCGGAATGGTCGGTCTCGGAGCCGTCGTACGCAGCGTGCTTCGCGGAGCTACCGTGATCGCTGCAGACCTCGACGACGAGAAGCTCGCACTTGCACGCTCCCTCGGTGCCGCGTACACCTACAACACCGCTACCGAGTGGGGAGATATTCCTGAACCAGACGTCGTGATCGAGGCTGTGGGCTCCGTGCCTACCTATCAGCTTGCCATCAACAGGGTGGCTTTCACCGGCAGGGTAGTGTGCATAGGCTACGCAAAGTCCGACGTATCCCTTCCTACCGGTCTCTTCGTGAAGAAGGAACTTGACATCATGGGCTCGCGAAATGCGGATCCTGCCGACTTTGAGGCAGTGATCAGGTACATGCATGCCGGTGTGGATGTAGAGCGCTTTATCAGCGCCGTGATCGAGCCTGAGCAGTCGCAGAAGGCATTGGAAGATTGGAGCGCAGCTCCTGGTAAGGTTTTCAGAATACTTGTAAAATGGAATACAGAGAATTAGGAAAGACAGGCCTTCGCCTGTCAGCACTCAGTTTCGGTGCATCAAGCCTCGGCGGCGTCTTCCACTCACTTTCTGAGTCGGAGGGCATCAAAGCCGTCCATACAGCCGTAGACAACGGCATCAACTTCATCGACGTCTCTCCTTACTATGGCCATCTCAAGGCGGAAATGGTGCTTGGAAAGGCTCTCCGCGAGATCGAGAGGGACAGGTACATCCTTTCCACCAAGGTCGGCCGCTACGGCAAGGATGGTGTCAATACCTGGGACTATTCTGCGAAGAGGGCGCACGACAGCGTCTTCGAAAGCATGGACCGTCTCGGCGTCGACTACATCGACCTCATCAATGTCCATGACATCGAGTTCGCTGACCTCAATCAGGTGGCAAACGAGACACTTCCTGCACTCGTCGAGCTCCGTGAGAAGGGTGTTGTCGGCCATGTGGGCATCACCGACCTCCAGCTCGAGAACCTCAAGTGGGTGGTGGAGCATACTCCGGAAGGCACTGTGGAGAGCGTCCTCAACTTCTGCCACTACTGCCTCTGCGACGACAAGATTCTCGACTTCCTCGATTTCTTCGAGTCCAAGGGAATAGGCATCATCAACGCCAGCCCTCTTTCCATGGGACTTCTCTCGAAGAGAGGCGCTCCAGACTGGCATCCTGCTCCTGCAGCTCTCCGTGAGGCCTGTGCCAAGGCTGCCGCATTCTGCGAGGAGGCCGGCTATCCTATCGAGCGCCTTGCGATGCAGTACTCCGTTGGCGAGCCTCGCATCGCTTCGACCCTTTTCTCTACCACCAAGCCGGAGAACGTCCTGAAGAACCTCGACTTCATCAGCGGTACACCTGATCCGGAGATACTTGCAAAGGTCCGCGAGATCATCGGCGACCAGTTCCGCGTCTCATGGGCTAACTCATAGTCCTGGACCGCACATCGTTATTGTTTAATAATGCGCTGATTCATAGCGCTTTATCATACGGACGGCTCCCCCCCCCCGAAAAGGGGAGCCGTCCGTATGATATGTAGCTGAATGTCAGGTAGTTACGATTAGTCGATGTTCTTCTTCGAAATGGTCCAGTCCGGACGAGCCTCGATGCCGGCTGGAGAGCCCTTGAACATGGCTGCACCCTTGGCGTCGCCCTTGAGCTGCCAGTCGAGCCATGCGGTAGCTGCGATTGAGAACTCGCCGCCGTGCTCCTGTGCATAGGTGCCGCCGTGACCTACAGGATAGTTGACTGCGACAGCAGGGACATGGTCGATCCTGCTGAAGTCATCCATTCCGTTGAGGTAAGCGATGTCGGACTCGCCGCCGAGGAGGTACATGATAGGAACCTGGATCTCCTGGAGCCTTGACTTGTCTGGCATAGGCATGCCAGGAACCGCGCCTGCAGGATCTGAGAAAAGACCGCTGTTGCAGATCATGAGGCACTTCACGCGTGGATCAGTGGCATTGTCGAGGGTCTGGAGACCGCCGCAAGACATTCCTGCGAGTGCGATGTTGTCGGTGTCGAGCTTGCCGTAGTATGGGCTGTTCTTGTCCTCGTTTGCGAGGAATGCCCAGTCGATGCCCTCGATCTGCTGAGCAGAAGTGGACATGGGACCGACGTATCTGCTGTCATCAGCAGGGAAGTAGCCTGTAGCTATCACGATGTAGCCGTGTGAAGCGACCTCGCTGAGGAACTTGACATGCTCCCAAGGCGAGTTTGAGCATGCACCATTGCCCCATACGAGCACAGGGAGAGGATTCTTCTTTCCGAACTTGCTGAGGTCTTCTGGGCGGAAGATGGTGTGGGCCTCGAGAGAAGGCTCCTCGACCATTATGGCCTTTGCCGGACCGGTACCTCCGTCTTCAATGGTTCTCTTCTGGGTGGCAGTCTCTGCTGCCGGGCTTGAACATGCAGTGAGAGCGATTAATGCTGCTGCTGCGACTAAGCTGAAACGTTTCATGGGCAATTTGTCTTGAATATCCTGCAAGTTACTGATTTTGCACAAAAAAGCCACCGCGAAGGTGGCTTTTTTCTACATTATCAATTTTACGTTGTCAATCCAGAGAGTATTTCCGACACCGCCGTAGAAGGCCTCGCCGTAGCTCGCGATGAACTTGATTATCATGGTGTTCGGTGTCTCGTCAGGAGCAGCCCAGCCCTCCTCGATGATCTTCACGTTCTTGCCCTTGCTGTTTACTCCCCAGAGATCCTGCGGGGTGCCGTGTAGTATCTTCATGTAGTCCTTGTAGAAAGGCTCCTTAGTGATATCTCCGTAGTGAACCTCGAGCTTGTGACCGTTCTGCCACTGGTCCACGTTCTTGGTGATGCGTTCGATGCCGGTTCCGACGCGCAGGGCATGGATGTTACCGTCTGCGTCCTCCCATCTCTTCTGGAGTATGATGCAGCACTCAGGATAGTCAGGGTAGCCCATCTTCTTCATCTTTCCGAATCCGGTGCCCTTGATGACCTCACAGCCTACCTTTGCCTTGTAGTCGAACTGCAGAGCCTTGGGACGGCCCGTGAAAGGAACTCCGTAATGAGGCTTGGACATAGGGTCCTTGGTGTCCTTTATCGGCTCTGGGAGGCTTCCCACGAGCATCACACCCTGGCATACTACCTCCATGTTGATCATGCCGGCAACCTTGATCTCCTCCGTGTGGACCTCGATCCTGCAGCAATAGCCGTCACCCCTCTTCTCTGGGTAGTCGGTGACGCTGCACTTCTCGACGCCTGCGACGTTTGCATATACGTTGTTGGTCCTCCAGATATAGTCTGCCGGGCTCTTGAAGGCCTTCGCCTTCTTGTTTTCATATCGTATGGTGTCGGTTGGGTTTCCGAAGAATTCGTAGAGGTACTTGGTCTTGCCTCCAATGAGGCCCGACTCCTTCACTTCGCGTACTGTCCAGTGGTCAAAGGTGCCGAACTGGTTGATTCTCCTGACCGTTTCCTCGTTGGACTGTGCCGATGCAATCGACGAAATGCAGAGGAATGCTCCAAGAGTCATTGCGAAAAATATGCTTCGTCTCATTATAAATTGGTATATTTGTTGGTTAAGGACACGCAAATATAGGAAAAATTTATGCCAAAGAGATATTTGACCGTTATAGCGACTATCCTTCTCGCTGCATCCATGGCTTCTGCAAAGCCAGCCCTGCCGGGGCTTCGAATACTCTATCAACCAGATGGAACGAGTTTCATGGCTGAACTTCGCGGAGACGAGTTCGGACATATTCTTCTTTCCTCTCAGGGACATGCCCTGGTGCAGGGTAACGACGGATTCTACGACTATGCCCATTTCGACGAGAACGGAGCAATGCTTGACAGCGGTGTACATTTCGCCAGCGTGAATGCACCGTCCGACGTCGTGCGCGCCAGCTTCGCTATCCCATACGACAAGCTCGCTGCGAACGCTTCCCGAAGGAGACATGCGGTGTCGGCAGAGGAAATCAATATCATCCGAAGGCTCAATTCCATGCGTGGAAACGTCGCCACCAAAAGTGCTGGCGACGGCAAGAAGCACGGAGTCGTGATACTCGTGAACTACCAGGACGTGGAATTCCGCTACTCAAATACCGAATTCCAGGACCTTCTGATGAAAAAGGGGTATTCAGTGAACGGAGCCCATGGCTCAGCCAAGGAATATTTCGACGCACAGTTTCATGGACGGTATGACTTCGACTTCGACGTGTTCGGCCCTGTGACCATCTCGAAGGAAAGGGCATATTACGGCGGAAACGATTCCGATGGCCAGGACAAGGCCCCGGCCGAGATGATCGTGGAAGCTTGCCGTAAGGCCGATGCAGAGGTGGATTTCTCTCTCTATGACGACGACGGAGACGGAGAGGTGGACAATGTGTTCGTCTTCTATGCCGGCGGCGACGAGGCCGAGCATGCAGGTGAGGACTGTATATGGGCACATGCCTGGTATATAAGGGACGGAGCAGGCATCGCTCTGAATCTCGACGGCAAGGTCATCAATCGCTATGCGTGTGCTTCCGAGCTCCTTACCGAGAACTCGGGAAAGACCTTCTCCCTTACGACCATCGGCACCTTCTGCCATGAATATAGCCACACCCTCGGTCTGAGAGACCTTTATGATACGGACTACGACAAGAGCGGAGGTGTTTCTAGCGCAGTGTGGAGGACGACCTCGCTGATGGACCATGGAAACTACAACGACTGGGGAAAGTGTCCTCCTTACTATAATGCTATCGAAAGGGAGCAGCTCGGGATAGGAGAATGTCTTACCCTTTCTTCCGGCAGGGTGGAGCTTCCTGCGGTCCACCGCTCGAACCAGTACTACAGGATAGACTCGGACGTCGACGGTGAGTATTACCTCATCGAGAGCCGTACCAATGAGGACTGGGACAGCTATGTCGGCGGCAAGGGCCTGCTCGTGTACCATGTGGACAGATCGAATAACAGGGCGGGACGGTCGGATACCTACGGATTCGAGATGACCGCTCAGGACAGGTGGTGGTACAACGAGGTCAATGCCAACCCTTCGCACATGTGCACTGACCTGATCGAGGCTGACCCGAGCGCTATCAGTCCGGACAGATCTCCTGTCAGCAAGGTGTTCTTCCCTTCCGGCTCATACGATAGCCTCGAGAAGGACGGCAGGACTCCGATCGTGTTCTGGAGCGGCAATACAGCCGACATCAACATAAGCAAGATCTCATACTCCAACGGCGTGTCTGTGTTCTTCGTTTCCAACTCAGGAGACGTAGAGGAGCCGGCAAAGGTCGAGGAGATCCTGTCGCAGGACATATTCCAGGATGCGGCGGTCATCCGTTTCATATCCGACAAGCCTGCCGAGGCAGCCACGGTTCAGTGGAATCAGAGCGGCCGGGAGCCGGCCATCATAAAGGTGGAACCTTACGCTCAGGGCTGCTATGCAATCGTTCTTGAGGACCTCAGCCCGTCGACCTCATATACAGCCATGGTGTGGTTCGAGACCCAGTCTGGCATCGGCGAACCGTCCACGGTGAAGTTCATGACGGCATCCCGTTCGGACAAGAGCTATCCGTTCATCTATCTCAAGAATGTGGAAAGAAATGGGGACGGCAGCTTCAAGAAAGGCTGCGAGATTCCTCTCAGGGTATATAATCCGGGCAAGGATGCAGACGGAGTGCTATGGTACTACAACGACTATCCTATAAAGATAGCAAGGGACGGATACTGGAGACCGGAGTCCAGCGGAGTGCTCAGCGCGGAGATCATCTCCAAGTCCGGAAAGAGGAACAAGGTGTATAAGAGAATCAACATAGGAAAGTGATGAGAAGGCTATCTATAATATTGATTGCGGCTATTGCGACTCTCTCTGCCGCATCCTGTACTGAGAAGGCCCTTTTGGAAGAGTTTACCAACGAGAAATCCGATATTGGCCTCACGATAAAGGGACAGGACATCTTTACCTATGATGAGAACCGCTGTCAGATTGGCTATGACGAGGGACTCAGACAGTTCCGCGTCAGTGACGATATGATGACGGACTACTATATCCTCACCGTGGATAATATCCCGGAGATCGGATATGAGACCCAGGCGAGCCTGATCTACACTACCGATGACGATGTCATCTCGCAGAAAGGACTTGTATTCAAGCTTGTCAAGATGGGACGTGACGGAACGATGTGGTTCTGGAACAAGAAAAATGCGATAGGCGCGGTAGTGCGCAGGCTATAGAAAAAATCAAGGGGCCTTCCGCAATCACTGCGTACTTGGCCCCTAAAACGTGTACTAAAACCTAAACCTTGCTCTATAGATGCAAGAAAAAACCGGAATGTTGCATGAACATCCCGGTTTTTTTGATAATTTCTTTAAGGAATTATTTGCCAGCCTCAACTGAAGCCTTGCGATAATCCTTCATAAGTTTCATGATGTTGAGAGCAGCCTTGCGTGCACGTGCACCAGCAGCCTTGTTGCCCTTCTCAACCTGTGCATCAGCGTTCTTTGCGAAAACGTCGATTTCAGCCTTGATCTGATCTACGAGCTCTTTCATTTCAGATTGTAATTTTATAGTTAAACAAATAAGATCCGTTAATTGACTGCAAGTTATATAAAATTTGGGAGAAACAAAATTTTTTTAGTCCTTTTGCCTGGCATTGAGCGTGTTCATAGCCCTGTCAGGGCCCACCAGAGCAAAACTTTTGCATGCAGCTATCACTTTTTTACTCAGTTCGTCCATCTGGGCAAGTTCCTCGTCGCTGAGCTTGCCGAGCACGAAATCTATCTGCTGGCCCTTGAGAAAATCATTTCCGATGCCCATGCGGATGCGGGTATAATTCTGCGTCCCGATGAGCTCGTTGATGTTGTTCAGGCCGTTGTGGCCACCGCTGCTTCCGCTCTTGCGCATCCTGAGAGTTCCGAACGGAAGGTTGAGGTCATCGCAGATCACGACTATGTTCTCCGCAGTGATGTTGAGTTCGTTCATCCAGTACCTTACGGCCTTTCCACTGAGATTCATGTAGGTCGACGGCTTGAGCAGGGTGAACTTCCTTCCCTTGAAGGAAACTTCGGCTATGCTTCCGTAACGGTCCACATTAAAAGAGATATTGGATGCTTGAGCCCAAGCATCCAATACCATGAATCCCATATTGTGTCTGGTCTGCGCGTACTCGACACCGATGTTTCCTAATCCGATTACGAGACAGTTCATGTCCAGGTACAATATTTCTGCAGACGAGATTACTCAGCCTTCTGAGAAGCGCGGGTAGCCTTGACTGAGCAGATGATGGTAGCCTTAGGAGAAACGATTGAGTAGTTCTCGAAGCTGAGGTCACCAGCGTTGATCTGCTTGCCGATCTTGAGGTCAGTGATGTCAACCTCTACCTCGTCAGGAAGGTTAGCCATGAGAGCGCAAACCTTGAGCTTGCGAGCTGAAACGAGGAGCTTACCACCCATCTTTACACCCTCTGAGTGACCGGTAACCTTTACAGGAACTGCGATGGTTACAGGCTTGTCCTCAGAAACTGCGAGGAAGTCCATGTGAACAGGCTCGTCAGTTACAGGATGCCACTGTGACTCGTGAAGGATAGCTGCATACTTCTCGCCATTGTCGAGAGTGATGTCTACGATGTAAGCGTTTGGAGTGTGGGTCACAGCCTTGAGGTCCATTGCTGATACGGTGAAGAGAACGTTCTCGATGCCGTTTCCGTAGAGGTTGCAAGGTACGAGACCCTGTGCGCGAAGTGCCTTAGAGGCAGACTTCTTGCCAGCTGCGCGGAGCTGGCCCTTGAGTTCAATGTGCTGCATTGTCTTTAAGTTTGAAAATGTGTTACTCATCCCGGAACTGTGCCGGGACCCATTGCACCAAACCCTGTTCGGGGTTTAAGCGGGCGCAAAGATATGCAAATTATTTGATTTACAAAAGATTTGTGACCTTGTTCCAGGCAAGCTCACGATAATAGACGCTCATCTGGGCGCTTCCGTTCGAAGGAAGGTACATGCTCATGCCGCAGTGGGTGCGGATAGGGAAGCCCAGGAACTGAGGCGTAGCCTCGTCGTAGAGGACGCAGTCATCGAGCACTTCCTGCAGCTCTTCGAGATCCTCCGGGCTGATTCCCGACTGTACGAGTATGTCCTTGAAGTCGTAGAACCAGTGCCAGTTGAAGCGGAAATATCCCTGCACCCTGGACGGGCTGACGTTCCTGATCTGGTTGCGGTACTTCTCGAAAAGCCTGCTGCAGACCTCTGCGAGACGGTCCATCTTGCTGCAGTCCACAGCCGATGCCGTGCAGTAAGGCGAGGAGGAGCCCTCGTACTGGGCATAGAAGTCCGAGATCACTCCGATCGGGTCAGGATTGCTGCCCTTGAGCAGCCTCTGGGTGAGCGTTGAATAGACGAATCCGTCGGCAAGTACTTCCGCAGGGGAGAATCCGACGATGTTGCAGATGTCCTTGATCTCATAGGCGACCTCGACGCATCCCATCAGACAGGCGTCGAAAAGTATGTAATCGAACTTCATCGGGAAGGCCTTTGCGAAGTTCTTCAGGTCCATCTCGTAGCAAAGATAGCTACCCGGGTATCCCGTCTGGGTCTGTCCTACGCTGCGTTCCGGAGAGACACCGGAGCCATGTCCGGATGAGTCACCGGAACTGCGCTCGGAACCTTTGCTGATGGTTCGGTAGTCGACGGTGGCGCCGGCCGGCAGCCATCCTGTCGCATGGGATGAGAATATCATTCCGTAGTCCTTTGCGGGGAACAGGGTCTTCACGTCCTCGAGCACAGTGCGAAGGGTCTTCGAATCGGCAGAGATGACGTCACGTCCATAGGTCATGAGAGTATCTGCGACTACTCTTCCGTCAGCAGTCGAGTTGAGCTTGATCAGATAGCTGCTGAGTTCTTCGGTGAAGTCGTAATTGACGCTGCAGATCTGTCTGTAGACCAGGAGCACGTTGTCCGCGCGGCTATGATGATCCACGGGAAGATATCCCGTCAGAAGGTCCTCGTAGTCCTCCTCCATGTAGCTGCTCAGCGTGTTGAAGCCAGCCTGATAGATAAGGAGCACATGGCGTGATTCCTCGTCGCCGGCCCTGTCCCCGGGAATTCCGGTCGTGTTGTGGTCAGGCCATCTGAAATCCGCGTCCTCGGCCGGGTCGCAGGAGAACACGGCGGTCCCGACGAGCACAGTCAGTGCCGCCTTGAGACAGAATATGATGTTTTTTAACCTCATTAACGCGCGTAACCGAGCAAATATAAGCAATTTATTGTTAATTTTGCGCGCCCGTTTCGGCGGCCAATACGAAATACAGACAAACAGATATGAAATCAATCTCAAGAATCATCATGGTTTCCGCAGCAGTGTTAGGACTCGCATCATGCGGCCAGAACAAGGGCGATAAGGATTTCAAGTACCTTATCGACGAGTTCGCTGACCTCAAGGTCATGCGTTATCAGGTTCCTGGATGGGACGAGCTCTCACTCCAGCAGAAGGAATACATCTACCATCTTGCAGAGGCTGCAAAGTGGGGTAGGGATATCTACTGGGACCAGAACTGCGCATGGAACATTCCGGTCCGCAAGGCTGTCGAGAACATCATCGACAACTACAGCGGCAACCGCAAGGGTCAGGACTTCGCTGACTTCATGGTATACGCCAAGAGGCTCTTCTTCTCCAACGGCTTCCACCATCACTATGCAGAGGACAAGTTCGTCCCAGCATGCTCACGCGAATATTTCGCCTCTCTGATGGAGTCGGTGGGCGTGGAGAACTCTGCAGAGCTTCTCAATGTCATCTACAATCCTGAGGTCTATCCTTCGCGCAAGGCCATCAGCGGCGACATCGTCGCAGAGTCTGCAGTGAACTTCTACGAGGGCGTGACCCGCGAGGAGGCAGAGGCATACTACAACTCCATCGTCGACGAGAAGGATCCTACCCCTATCTCATACGGACTCAACACCAAGCTCGTGAAGGGCGCTGACGGCGTCATCCGTGAGGAGGCTTGGAAGGTCGGTGGCATCTACGGCGCCGCAATTGAGAAGATCGTCGAGGAACTCGAGCTCGCAGCACCTCTTGCTGAGACCGACGCACAGCGCGACTACATCGCATCCCTCGTCGCATACTACCGTACCGGTGACCTCCGTCTCTGGGACGAATATAACATCAAGTGGCTCAAGGACACCCTCGGAACCGTGGACTTCGTGAACGGTTTCGTGGAGGACTACAACGATCCTCTCGGCCGCAAGGGCTCATGGGAGGCCCTCGTGAACATCAAGGACCACGTCGCTTCAGCACGTACCGAGACCCTCAGCGCAAATGCTCAGTGGTTCGAGGACAATTCTCCTGTAGACCCTAGCTTCAAGAAGCCAGTCGTAAAGGGCGTCAGCGCGAAGGTCATCAACGTCGTGGCTCTCGCCGGCGACTCATATCCTGCAACTCCTATCGGAATCAACCTCCCTAACGCAGACTGGATTCGCAGGGAGCATGGTTCGAAGTCTGTTACCATCTCCAACATCACCGATGCTTACTCGAAGGCAGCGGAGGAGTCTCCTAAGAGCACCCTCACCGAGTTCGCTTACGACGAGGAGGAGATCGCTATGGCAAAGAAGTACCTCTCTATCACCGATAACGTACATACCGACCTTCACGAGTGTCTCGGACACGGTTCCGGCCAGCTTCTCCCAGGCGTTTCTCCAAACGCTCTCGCAGAGTACAGCTCAACCCTCGAGGAGGCTCGCGCAGACCTCTACGGTCTCTATTATATGGCAGATCCTAAGCTCGTTGAGCTCGGAATCCTTCCTGACGAGGAGGCATACAAGGCACAGTACGCGAACTACATCCGCAACGGTCTCATGGTTCAGTTCAGCCGTGTGGAGCTTGGCAAGCCAAACACAGAGGCCCACATGCAGAACCGCAAGCTCATCGCAGAGTGGTGCCTCGAGCACGGTACCGAGATGCATTACTGCGACGATGAGGGGTGCCGCTTCATCAATGCCATCGAGAAGCAGGTCAAGGACGGCAAGACCTATTTCGTAGTCAACGAATATGGCGCACTCAGGGAGCTCTTCGGCGAGCTTCTCGGTGAGATCCAGAGAATCAAGTCAGAGGGTGACTACGAGGCCGGCAAGGCACTCGTTGAGCAGTACGCAGTCAACATTGACCGCGACCTCCACAGGGAGGTGCTCGAGCGCTACGCTGAGCTCCAGCTCAAGCCTTACGGCGGTTTCGTGAACCCAGACATCGTTCCTGTAGAGGAGAACGGCAAGATCGTGGACTACAAGCTTGACTACACCGCAAGCTATGTTGACCAGATGATGAACTACGGTCACAACTACTCAGTCCTCTAGAACAGGCAGACTGACAGTGGATATTAAAGGCGATGGCTTACCGGCCATCGCCTTTTTTGTCTATATTTGCCGAACATGAAGAGCCTCACTGAAAGATACGAGTACTACCTCAGGATAGAGAGGGTGATGTCGCCTAACACGGTGGCCTCCTACGGCCATGACGTGCAGGCTTTCATGGACTATCTGGACGGGAAGGACCCATACGCGGTCAGCTCCGACGACGTCATCGACTACTTCACCGGCAGGAAGTTCCTGTCCAAGCGTTCGCAGGCACGTGCGCTCAGCGCCCTGAGGTCCTTCTACGGGTGGCTCATCTCGGAGGGCGAGATCGAGATCAATCCCTGCGACAAGGTTGAGGCGCCGAAGATGGGCCGTTATCTTCCGGACGTGCTCTCGGTGGAGGAGGTGGAGGCTATCATATCGTCCGTGGATACGAATTCATGGAAAGGGCTTCGCGACCGTGCGATACTCGAAGTCCTCTATGGCTGCGGGCTGCGCGTTTCCGAAGCTGCGTCGCTCCAGCTTTCGGACCTCTTCTTCGAGGACGGCTTCGTGCGTGTCGTAGGAAAGGGTGACAAGCAGAGGATCATACCAATGGGTGACATGGCGGAGGAAGCGATCAAGGCCTACCTTCCCGTGCGTCCCGAACCGACCGACGCAAAGACCGCCGAGACCCTGTTCCTGAACCGATTCGGCAAACCTCTGAGCAGGATTTCCATCTTCACGATGGTCAAGGAACAGGCGCGGAAAGCCGGTGTCGCAAAGGAACTATCGCCACATTCTTTCCGCCACTCCTTCGCCACCCACATGATCGAGAATGGCGCTGATCTGCGCGCGGTGCAGGAGATGCTCGGACATGAGAGCATCCTTACCACAGAAATATACACGCACGTGAACGCCGCTACCTGGCAGGCATCGGTGCTGGATAATCATCCAAGAAAGAAATAGGGCTTGAGCCTGACTACTGCTTGTCCTCCTCAGGGAAGTCGAGCTTGCCGGTGAGCTCCGCCTCGCGGGCGATCGCCGCATTGTAGCAGTGGCGGCACAGAGGCTCGTAGATGTTCTTCTCTCCGAGAACGACGAGGTCGGAATTCTCGCTGAGACGGTGGGAGTGCTGGGCCGGGCTTCCGCACTTCACGCAGACCGCATGGACCTTGAGCACATCCTCCGCGATGGCCATGAGCGATGGCATCGGGCCGAAAGGCTTGCCGAGGAAGTCGGTGTCGAGACCTGCGATGATGACGCGTATGCCGTTGTTGGCGAGCTCCTGGACGGTCTCGATGATGCTTGAGTCAAAGAACTGCGCCTCGTCCACGCCGAGTACGTCGATGCCTTCGTTGAGGGCCGCGAGCATCTCCTTCGGGTCGGAGATGGGGGTGGAAGCGATCTTGTGGCTGTCGTGCGACACGACTTCCGACTCAGAGTACCTCACGTCGATGGCCGGCTTGTAGATCGCGACGTTCTGGTTCGCGAAAACGGCCCTCTTCATCCTCCTGATAAGCTCCTCAGTCTTTCCCGAGAACATCGATCCGCAGATTACCTCGATGGAACCTGCTTTTTTGCAGTTTTCTAAAAACATTTGACTATTTTTGTGCTTTGACTGATGCAAATATAGTCAAAAACCAGTCTTATGGAAAACACTAGAGAAGAAATATTGGCCGCCATCCGACAGGAGCTCTCAGAGCTCAAGAATCAGGTTTCCGCGCTCGAGTCAAGGCTTGACGCCATCGAGTCCGAGAGCCCTGCCGACAGCTCGGAAAGCGCCGTTGAGATACCTGTCGTCATCGATGACGAGATGATGGCAATCAGCATCGACGATATCATGGACGTAGACCTCGGCGAGCCTGAGGTTGCGTACGAGCCGGTTGTCGAGGTTCCGGCAGAGGCCGCAGTTGAGGAACCTGCAGAAGAAACCATGGAACCAGAGAACGCTCCGGTAGAGGAACCGGCTGCGACTCCGGCCGAGGAGCCTGAGGTTGAGGAACCGGTAGAGGAGCAAATTGCCGCACCGGTGGAGGAAGACCTTCCGGAGAGCTTCCCAGAGGAGGATGACGAACCTTCGTTCATGGACATTTTCGGAATGGCTCAGTCCGACGAGGGCACCCTCAACGCGAAGCACCGCGCGGGCAAGAAGAAGGCTGTGATGGATGTCATGGCGACAAAGGAAGCATGGCGCAGCGACATGCCGGGTTCGCCTGTGAAGGATATCCGCAGTGCCATCTCCCTCAACGACCGAATACTCTTCATCCGCACCCTCTTCGACGAGGATCCGGTGATCTTCCAGGATACCATCGCCGAGGTGAACGAGATAGCGACCCTGGATGAGGCCGTCGAGTACCTCAAGGGGCACAATCCGGCATGGGATTTCGACAGCGACGTGGTATATAGGTTCATGATGGCCGTAAGGCGCAAGATCAGGTAATGCCAGGAATACTCTACATAGTCCCGACTCCGGTAGGCAACCTGGAGGACATGACTTTCAGGGCCATCAAGGTGCTGAAGGAAGCTGACCTCATCCTTGCCGAGGATACGAGGACGAGTTCAGTGCTGCTCAAGCATTTCGATATTCACGGAAGGCTCGAGTCGCACCACAAGTTCAACGAGCACAAGACCTCCGAGATGATCAAGGAGAGGATACTCCAGGGCCTCAACGTCGCCCTCATCAGCGACGCCGGCACTCCGGGTATCTCCGATCCCGGCTTCCTGCTCGTTCGTACCTGCGCTGCGGAGGGCATCGAGGTCCAGACCCTTCCCGGAGCCACGGCGTTCGTGCCAGCCCTTGTGAGCAGCGGATACCCGTGCGACCGTTTCTGCTTCGAAGGCTTCCTTCCGCAGAAGAAAGGCCGCCAGACCAGGCTCCAGGAGCTTGCGGGGGAGCACAGGACCATGATATTCTACGAGTCTCCATACAGGCTCGTAAAGACCCTCGAGCAGTTCGCGGAATTCTTCGGCCCGCAGAGGGAATGCTCGGTAGCGAGGGAGATAAGCAAGGTGCACGAAGAGCACAAGCGCGGCACTCTCGAGGAGGTTGCCGCATGGTACAAGGCCCATGAGCCTAAAGGTGAGATAGTGATAATAGTAGCCGGCGCTCCGGAAGTGAAGAAGGAGAAGAAGCGCTACTATGAAGAGGAAGAAGAAGCCTGAGAGTGACAGTCCTGCCGCACGATCGATGAAGGCAGGTGCGATTGCACTCGTTTTTCTGGTGTTGGGCTACCAGGTGGCCGTGTTCGTCCACAAGGCCGCAGTTACGAAGATCATAAGTGACAGGGACAGCCCTGACACGGTCTACATAGTGGACCGTGGGCTTGCCGAATCCGTCCTGGGAGCCCCGTCGGACGCATCCGGCAGGTCCTTTCGTGGTTCGGGAGGGGGTGCATACACCTCCGGAGGGAAAAGTTCGTCGGGTGGCACCATGGACCATGGGGACATTTTCGTGCGTCGGAACTCGGTCCATGAGGATGGCGCGGTGAGGGTAAGGGAGAGCATTCCTGCGGAGCCCGAGGCTTTCCGTTTCGACCCGAACACGGTGTCCGTCGAGGACCTGCAGAGGCTCGGATTCACCCAGCGCCAGGCCGAGTCCATCGACAACTATCGCAGGAAGGGCGGACATTTCTCCCGCAAGAGCGATTTCGCCAGGTCATACGTCGTGAGCGAGGATGTCTATGCCCGTCTCGAGGACTACATAGACATACCTCTGCTGGATCTTAACAGGGCTGATTCTCTTGCCCTGACGGGACTTCCGGGAATTGGCGGATGGTTTGCGGCGCAGATAATCCGCCACAGGGAGGAACTGGGCTCATTCTCACGTAAGGAGCAGCTCCTGAATGTCTACAGGCTCGACAGGGAGCGCTATGAAGCGATATCCGATCTTGTCTTCGTCAGCGAGGATGATGCGAAGCCTTTCAGGCTGTGGAGCTTGCCTGCCGACTCTCTCCGCCTGCATCCTTACATCCGCAGCTGGAACCTCGCGAAGGCCATCGTCCTGTATCGTGAAAACAACGGTAGGGAAGAATGGACGCTCGAAGGACTAAGAGACGTCGGCGTGCTCTCGGAGGAACAGTTCACCAAGCTCTCGCGCTGCCTGCTCGAATAGAATGAAACACTACCAGGGTGCTCCGTACCCTGCTCGACGACTCCCCGGTCAGCCTTCCGCAGGCATCGTATGTCACCGTTTCCAACGGTATGGATCTCATCCTGTTTCCGGTGTAAGGCTTGCAATTTTTTTTGGAGCAACTCTCCTCTCTCATGTAACAATTGTTAATCGTGAGCCCTTTTTCAATGTTTCATGGTATAACAAACATCATTTGTGTTTTGGTCTAAAAGCCTTACCAATTCATCTAAAAAATCATAGAACTCAAGGAAAAATGGGTTATATATTATATCATACTGTTCATCTCCGATTTGGATAGCTTTAGATATCGATTTGTCACCATCATATTTTATCAAAAAATTGAGCATAGGATAGTCTGTAATACATGGATCGCTGCTCTTCGACCTACTATACTCAATTTTCTCTGAACCGGTAATAAATAAAGCATCAATATAATTAGTGAATCTATCATTGATACCGTCATCTGAGATGTGTTTTTTGTCAGAAGAGATGGTAATGGTTTTGTCGATGGTCCTGGTTATTTCCAGCCCGTCTCTTGAATAATGAATTATGTAAACAAAAGCATCATGCGCCCAATATTCGACAACTACACATTCGATCCTATCCTGTATACATGAGCTTTCGTCAGAATATATGTTATCAATGATTTTATTGGTCTCAGAATGCGAGTCGAGTATTTTGTTGTTCTGATTCTGACCACATGATAATGCTATTATTGATATTAAGACATTATATGATACTTTTAATACCATAGAATAGTCTCTTTTAATAGATGTCCTTGTATTTTTCATATAGATTTTGATATAAAGGATCTACATTCTTTCTTCCAGTCTCTTTCATCGTGTATTTCAATAGTTCTCTCATAACAAAACCTTTGTAAGCATCGGTTGTTTTATTCCATAGAGCTTTATAGTTGATAACATTCTTGTACGCTAGCCTATGAGATTTGAATTGATCTTGATTGCTTTTCATTATGTGAGAGTACCATTCATGAATGATAGTAGAAGACTGGATGTTTTCTACTACGTTGTTTCATAATTATATTTGTCAGTCCCAGTTATGATTTGCTTATGAATCCTTGAATTCCAAGAGCCTCTATCTGTAGATGAATACCTAATTGTTCCGCCAGATAACGAGGCTAAAACAAAAACTTCATCATAAATATGTTGTCCTTCCATTTGAGAAGCAATATGTGTCCAAATATTTGACTTGGCACTTCCACTTAATGTATTCCTAACTTTATCGTAGGTGCTTGCTTTAACACCCATTGCCCCAGATGAATTATTGGAGAGTAATTCGAGTGAAGTCATATTTGAGAAATCCATATCGCCATCATAAAGAATAACTGCACCAGTGAATCCTTCTTTTGTCGTTCCTCTAAAACAACCAGTACTGTCATATACGGGATTTGTTGATTTCCCATCCGGATCCACCCTATTCACCGGATCACCTGCGCAATAAACATACGGACTGACAGACGGATACTTCTCGGCGAGCGGGTCGATAGTGGTGAACCTTCCCATCGAGGTCTCAAGGTATCTTGCGCAGAAGTCGTAGAGTCCTGTCTCCGTCGCGAGTTCCTTTCCGGTGAAGCGGTAGCGGTTGTCGTTCTCGTCCGCCACGACCCTCACGCTACCGAGGTGGTCGGTGAGGAAGAACTGGTATGTCGGAGTGTTTCCGCTCATCTGGATGTATCCTCCTTCGAAGAGGACCTTGCTGAGTGCGGTCGCCGTGAAGATGTGCGTATAATAAGTTAACATTATTTTTCTTAGAACAATCTTGTCCTAATGCTTCAACAGAGAAGGGAACAGATTGTCATACATGTTGCATATCGTTGTTTATTGCCCTTACAAGTTCATTATAAAGTCCCTATTGAGAAAATTTGTCCCAGATATTATAGCATTTGAAAGAAACACTCCCTTTAGAATAAAAATTAACGCATTCCCTCAAGCGATGCATTGTCCATAAGTAGGAAAATACAAAATAAAAAATATTGAACCTATATTCTGTTGCATCTTGAGTGGTAATAAATAACAATCGAGCTCTCTTCCCGTTTCCAATGGAAACTGTTTTAACCGAAACCTCTTTCAATTTAGACCATTCAAAGAAACGAGACTTTCTATCGTGTTCATCATGGATATAAACTCCATTCTCATCTATTCTAAAAACAACCTTATTCTTATCTGGATTTATTAAATAGCTAATACAATCCATAACAAAAGCTATAACGAGACAAAAGTTACAATAACGGCAAAGGGATTGGCCCAATTTCAAAATTAACGGATAAAATCCTACCCAAAATGCACTAAATAACAATAGGCTCACCGTATAAGATATGTCGCTATCCTTATCCTTCAAGACCAACGGCCTAATGTTCCTTTTTATATCTCTCATATAGATTCCTACCTTGTTCTTTTATCCACCTTTCATTCACTTGTTCTTGAGATTCAGTCACTGCTTCTGAGGCTTTGTTCACCAGGTACTTCTCTGCAGCTTTCATTGTGTTAATTCTATTTGTAGTTGCCTTTTCAACATAAGATCTGTTTCTGTATCCTGTGGTACGACCGGATTGTTTTATCTCTTTTTTCACTGCATCTCTGACTGAGTTTACAGTTTCTTGCGAGGTGTATTTTCCCTCAATCGTCGTAACTAGACGTCTTGTTACGCTGTTAATTCTATTAGCGCCATATCCAGAAACGGCTCCTGCAGCTGCACCGGCAGCTGCATCAACAGCAACTGTTTCTACATCAACAGTCTGCTCCACAATTAGTTGTTCTGTGGCACTTTCCATAGCGCCGCCTACTGCGCCGGCTACAGCTTGTCCCAGGAAACCGACTGCTCCGTTTTCCAATAATACCATCCCTCCGGTTCCTCCTATTACGGCTCCGGAAATGGCTCCGCCTCCAACTGCACCCCAAAACTCACGGCCTCTTTTTCCATCAACAAAATAAGCGATTCCTCCTCCAACGATTCCTCCTACCAGAGCCCCTCCGAGAATACCGACAAATTGAGGAGAATTTCCATCCGGATCCACCCTATTCACCGGATCCCCGGCGCAGTAGACGTACGGGCTGACTGAAGGATACTTCTCGGCTAATGGATCGATCGTGGTGAACCTTCCCATCGAGGTCTCGAGGTATCTTGCACTGAAGTCGTAGAGTCC